>JBCCAC010000322.1:0-3169 GCA_039815015.1 Pseudomonadota bacterium
GACTATACGGCCATCGACGCGGGCGGGCGCGAACGGCGCGGCGTTCTGGATGCCGCCGACGAAGAGGCGGCGCGGGTCCGGCTGCGGGCGAAGGGCCTGTTGCCGGTGCGCATGGCCGCCCGGAAAGCAGGGGCGGCCGCGCCCATATCGTCCGGTGGCGGCGGTCTCTTCGCGGAAAAACTGTCGGCCAAGCAGCTGACGCTCTTCACTCGGCAACTGGCGACCCTGCTGGCGGTCACGCCGCTCGAGGAAGCGCTGCGCTCGATCGGCGCACAAGCGGAAAAGGCGCATGTCGGTCGCATCGTCGGCAAGATACATGCCGGCGTCACGGAGGGCCGCCGGCTGGCGAGCGCGCTCGCGACCGAACCGAAAAGCTTTCCGCCGCTCTACCGCGCCATGGTCGCCGCCGGCGAAGGCTCGGGCGCGATGGACGACATATTGAACCGGCTCGCCGATCTTCTGGAGCGGCAGGCGGAGGTCCGCGGCAAGATCGTCACCGCGCTCGTCTATCCGATCATGCTGGCCCTCGTCGCACTGGTCATCATCGTCGGCCTGATGGTGTTCGTCATTCCCAAGGTCGTCGAGCAGTTCGACACGATGGGACAGGACCTGCCGCTCCTGACCCGCATCACCATCGGTACGTCGGAGGCGATGAGCGCATATGGGCTCTTCATTCTGGGTGGCATCGCCGTCGGCATCCTCGCACTGGCACGGGCGCTGCGCCGTGACGGATTTCGCCTCGCGTTCGACGGCTGGCTCCTCCGCCTCCCGGTGCTCGGCAAGCTGATCCGCGACGTCAATGCGGCGCGGCTGGCACGAACGCTCGCGACCGTCGTCGCCAACGGCATGCCGCTTCTCGATGGCCTGACCGTCGCCGCCGACACGATCCGGAACGCCCGCTTCCGCGCCGCCTGCCTCGCCATCGTCGAAAACGTCAATGAAGGCGGCAGCCTGGCGGCGGCCATGCGGCGGAGCGAAATGTTTCCGCCCCTCCTCGTGCACATGGCCGCGTCCGGCGAGCAGTCGGGACAGCTCGACATCATGCTGGCGCGTGCTGCAGATTATATGGAGCGCGAGTTCGACGCGTTCACGTCGGGCGCGCTGTCGCTTCTGGAGCCCGCCATCATTGTCGTCATGGGCGGTGTCGTCGCGCTGATCGTGCTATCGATCCTCCTTCCCATCATGCAGCTCAACACGCTGGCGATCAGCTAGAGGTCATCATGTCCGATCTTTCCAAGGCCGTTTCCAATCCACCACCCGTCCGCGAAGCCGGCTTCACCCTCGTCGAGCTGATGGTCGTGATGGCGATCCTCGGGCTTCTCACCACCTTCGTCGTCATCAACGTGCTGCCGGCGCAGGGCATTGCCGAGCGTGAAAAGGCGCGTGCCGACATCGCGACGCTCGAAACCGCATTGCAGCAATATCGCATCGACAATCGCACCTATCCTTCGACCGCCGCCGGTCTGGCCGCGCTGACGCAGCCCCCCGCCGGCCTTGCGCGGCCGGAACGCTACCGGCGCGGCGGCTATGTTCAGCGCCTGCCCGACGACCCGTGGGGCAGTCCCTATCAGTATCGGTTTCCAGGCCGGAACGGCGAGGTCGATATTTTCAGCTATGGCGCGGACGGCCAGCCGGGCGGCACAGATGACAATGCCGATATCGGCAATTGGGACGCCTGACGCCCGTGCAGACCGGCCGGGTTCATGCTGAGGAGGGCTTCACGCTCGTCGAGCTGATGATCGTCATGGCGATCGTCGCGCTCGGCAGCGCGGCGGTCCTTCTTTCCATACCCGGCGCCGACGCCGACGTACGCGCCGACGCCACACGCTTCGGCGCGCGCCTGATCGCCGCGCGCGATCAGGCGCTGTTTTCCGGGCGAACGGTGGCGGCAATCGTCGACCGCGACGGCTATCGGTTCGAAACGCGAGACGAATATGGCTGGCGCCCACTTGCCGCCAAGCCGCTGTCGCCGGCCCGCTGGGACGATACCGTCGCCGCCGATATGGGCGGTGACGACGAACGCCGCATCGCCTTCGATGCCGTCGGTCTCGCGGACGAAAGCGAGATCGCGCTGTCGGGCGGCGGCGTCCGCGTCCGCGTGAACATAAGCGCATCGGGCGATGTCAGGATCGGCGCCGGTGCCTGAATCGCAACCGGAGTCCGGGTTCAGTCTTGTGGAGGTCATGGTCGCCATGGCCATACTGAGCCTCGCTATGCTCGCCCTTTTGCGCCTCGGAGGTGTCGGCGCGTCGACGGCCGTCGAAACCGAGAGGGCGACCATCGCCGACATGGTCGCGGAAACCGCGCTCGTCGAAGCCCTCGTTAGCAAGGCGCCGCCGCTGATCGGAGATGCGGTGACAGATATCCGCATGGGCGGGGTAGCCTGGCAGGTGTCGGTCGAAACCGCCGCGCTGGCAAATGGCCTCTACGCCATTCGCGTCGATGTCGCCGATGTGCGGGGCGTCGCCGCTTCGCTGGAGGGCGTCCGTACGCCGCCCGCGCCATGATCACGACATCGGACCGGAACGGCGGTTTTACGCTCGTCGAAACGCTTGTAGCGCTGGCCGTGTTCGCGGTCGTCGCCGGCGGTGCGACGCTGATCTTCGGACAGAGCGTCGCCGCCAGCCGGCAGGTGGAGGCCGCCTCGATCGAACTGCAGGCGCTGCAGCGCACACGTGCGGCGCTGCGGGCCGATCTTGCGCGCATGACGGCACGGCGCACGCGCGACGAGCGCGGTACGCCGCGACCGCCCGTGATGGTTCAGCCCGGTGCCGGCGGAGATGACGGCCGGCTGCTGCTCGGCTTCGTCAGAACCGGACCGGACCGCAGCGACCGCGAAGGACGCCCGTCGATCAGCTATGTCGAATGGCGACAGACGGAAGATGGCCTGACCCGCGCCAGCGCGCCATTTGCGGACGGTGCGCCGGTCGGCGCGCCTGCTCTGCTTCTACCCGGTGCCAGTGCGGCGGAGATCGCGCTTCACATCGATGGCCAATGGACGACGCCCGTACTGGCTGCAGCGGAAACGACGGGTCCGGGCGCAATGGTGGCGGGGCCGGCGGCGGTCAGGCTGTCATTGACGCTGCCGGGCTATGGCCGGCTGGAACAGGCCTTCCTGACGGGTCTGCCGCAATGACGGGCGAGATCTTCTATATCGTGCCGCGCGGGC
>JBCCAC010000361.1:0-2728 GCA_039815015.1 Pseudomonadota bacterium
AGGCCGCGAACATTGCCAGGAACACCGTACCGATGATCGATACCGCCCAGCGGTTCAGCATCATTTCGGATCTCCCGCCATGCCGGCGCCCATAGACGAGGCCGTTTGCGCCCCGTTTTCGTGCGCCGCCGTTCCGAACAGGTCCGCCAGCCCGGCCACCAGCTCGTCGGCGACGCTCGCATTGAAACTGTAGATGATTTCCGTCCCCCGGCGTTCGGCGGCGACCAGATCGGCGTCCTTCAGCACCTGAAAATGACGCGACATGGTCGGCTTCGCGACCGCGAACAGCGCCGCCAGCTCGCCCGCCGTCGCGTCGCCGCCGCGCAGATGCTTCAGCACGGCGCGCCGTATCGGGTGCGAAAGGGCTTTCAGGACAGCATTCATATTCCTTTATTTCGCAAACACGCTAATTAGCGTCAAGCGTAAATAGTATTTTTCGAAAGACAAAGATCGCATGATCCATTCCGGTGCAGCCGGCGCGACAGATAGGTCGCAAGGGGCTACCGAACTCATGGTCGCATTGAATCTTCACGTAACCGACCATATAAGATACCTATCAAGCCCCCGGCACGCCGTCTTGAGGCGCTCGAAGGAGCAGATATCAACTCAAGGCCGATCCCGGGGGCACCCTTCATTCCATGCCGACAGCTATCGTCATTGACGGCGCGTTCTTTTTGCGTCGATTCAGTCGCAGCTTTCCAGACCTTGATGCCAAGACGCCCGGTGATATTGCTTTAGGTCTCAAGCTACTAGCCAACTGGCATCTTGCCCTGAGACTTGGTCCTGACGGTCTCATGCATGATCCGGGTGGCCGTCCGCTTCCCGCGATCGAAACGGCTCATCTGTACCGGATATTCTTCTATGACTGTCCGCCCCTGACCAAGCGCATGCATCGTCCGGTGTCCGGAACGTCGATCGATCTTGCCAAGACGCCAGATGCAAAATTCCGTCTGGCGGTTCACAAAGAACTTCAAAACGTCAGGAAGGTCGCGCTGCGTCTTGGAAGGCTGAACGATACATCGCTTTGGCGTCTTGGCGCATCGGCAACGCAGCGCTTTATCGGAAGCAGGACTGCGTTTACGGCGCGGGATGAAGATTTCGAGATTGATATCAAGCAGAAGGGTGTGGACATGCGTCTGGGACTCGACGTCGCTTCTATGGCTTTCAAGCGCCAGGTAGACCAGATCGTCATCGTTGCAGCCGACGCGGACTTTGTGCCTGCGGCGAAGCTCGCGAGACGGGAAGGAATCGACGTGGTGCTTGACCGGATGGGCGATCAACGCGCCGCAAAAGACCTGGTCGAACATGTCGACGGCATTCGAGACTGTTTCTTGCCCCACCCGGCAGCTCGTTAGATGCCCACCGCCGCGATGACCATTCCGGGTGCCGACAGCCCCGTGCCCGTGCCGCGCGGCGACGCGCCCGCGGACCGTATCAACCTCGCTGGCATGGCCCGCGAAGACGTGCGCGCGGCGCTCGATTCGGCCGGGATGAAGGGGAAGCTGCGCGCCAAGCAGCTCTGGTCGTGGATCTATCTGCGCGGCGAGACCGATTTCGACGCGATGACCGACATCGCCAAGGCGGACCGGACGAAGCTGAAAGCCGGGTTCGTCATCGGCCGGCCGGCGGTGGTGGAGGCGCTCGTATCCACCGACGGCACGCGCAAATGGCTCCTTGAAACGCACGACGGCCACGCGTTCGAGATGGTGTTCATCCCGGATGCCGACCGGGGCACGCTGTGCGTCTCCAGCCAGGTCGGCTGCACGCTCAACTGCACCTTCTGCCACACGGGCACGATGCGGCTGGTTCGCAATCTGACGGCGGCGGAGATCGCCGGGCAGATCATGCTGGCGCGCGACGCGCTCGGCGAATGGCCGCGGCCCGGCGAGGACCTGACCGGCGCGGCGCGCATGCTGACCAACATCGTCATGATGGGCATGGGCGAGCCCCTCTATAATTTCGAGAATGTCCGCGATGCGCTCGGGATCGTCATGGACGAAACCGGCCTTGGTCTTTCGAAACGGCGCATCACGCTCTCGACCTCAGGCGTCGTGCCGATGATGGACCGTTGCGGCGAGGAGCTGGGCGTCAATCTCGCGGTCAGCCTGCACGCGGTCGATAAGGAAACGCGCGACGAAATCGTTCCCCTCAACCGCAAATACGGCATCGAGGAGCTGCTCGCCGCCTGCGCGCGATATCCGGGCGCGTCGAACGCGCGGCGCATCACCTTCGAATATGTCATGCTGAAGGGGGTCAACGATTCCGACGAGGACGCGCGCGAACTCGTCCGCCTTCTGAAGCGCCACGACCTTCCCGCGAAGGTCAACCTGATCCCCTTCAACCCCTGGCCCGGCAGCGCCTATGAATGCTCCGAGCCAGCACGCATCCGCGCCTTCTCCAAGATCGTCTTCGACGCCGGCATCTCCGCCCCCGTCCGCACCCCGCGAGGCCAGGACATCATGGCCGCCTGCGGCCAGCTGAAGACGGCAGCGGAGAAGGTCAGCCGCGCGGAACTGGACCGTCGGGCTGCGGCCGAAGCGAGCGCTGCTGCGTGACGACCGCCGTCGCGCCGCCCTGTGACGAGGTGCGCGCGACCACACGGCCCGCAAGCAGCGCGCCCTGCCCGTCCGAAACCGGCACGCTGATCGCAACGGTGCTGGGATCGAGCCTCGCGTTCGTCATGGGATCGATCATCAATGTCGCGCTGCCCGTCATGCGCGCCGACCTG
>JBCCAC010000071.1:0-9078 GCA_039815015.1 Pseudomonadota bacterium
CGGAAAAGAAGATGAAGGGCCGCCGGCGCGGTCTGGTCGCGCGCCTCGGCGATCTCGTCGCGCATGAAGCGGAGGGCGGCGCGCTCCTAGAATACGCGGTGCAGGCCGCGCGTGTTTTGCCCGCCGATGGCTGGCTGAAACGTGTCGTCGAGGGCGATCCCTACGGTCCCCTGGAGACTCTGCTTGCCGAGGTGAGGCGCACCGTCCTGGCGCGGTCCGATCCGAAGGAAGCCGGCTATGGCCTGGAAACCGAGATCGCCGAACTGCCGCCCGCGCTCGTCGCCGCGGCCGGGACCGCGGGCACGGCGCTGGAGCGGCTTTCCGTCCCGCTGCGCGCGCTCTCGGCGCGTCTGGTGCAGCTTCTGGAGGCGCCGCCCGACTGGCTGGACGCGAGCGGCCGCGCGCGTGTGGAGGGCGCGCTTTCCGGCATGGACTGGCGCATGTCGACCTTGTCGGGCTGGGTGCAGTTGCTGGCGCGGCTCGGCGGCGTTCCGGATGTCGACTTCGTCGATTGGCTGGCGCTCGACCGATATGAAGGGCGGGAGCTGGATGTCGGCGTCCGCCGGCACTGGCTCGACCCGACGAAGCCGCTGGCCGGAACCGTGTTCCAGCGCGCGCACGGCGTCGTCGTCACCTCGGCGACGCTGCGCGGCCGGGTGGTCGATGACGCCGCGCCCGCCGATGCGGACTGGCAGGTCAGTGAGATGCGGACGGGGGCGATGCACCTGCCACTGCCGGCGGTACGCTTTCAGGCGGACAGCCCGTTCGATTATGCCGCGAACGCCCGCGTCCTGATCGTCACCGACGTGCAGCGCGGCAATATCGCGGCGCTTTCAGGCGCCTATCGCACCCTGATCGAGGCGGCGGGCGGCGGTACGCTCGGTCTCTTTACCGCCATCGCGCGGCTGAAGGCGGTGCAGGCGCGCCTGGCGACGCCGCTCGCCGAGGCCCGCCTGCCGCTCTACGCGCAGCACGTCGACCCGATCGACGCCGGCACGCTCGTCGACATGTTTCGCGCCGATCCGCGCGCCAGCCTGCTCGGAACCGATGCGCTAAGGGACGGCGTCGACGTTCCGGGCGACAGCCTGCGCCTGGTGGTGATGGAGGGCGTTCCTTGGGCCCGGCCGACCGTGCTTCACGCCGCACGCCGGGCGGCGTTCGGTGGCAAGACCTATGACGATCTCATCACTGGCGGACGTCTGGCACAGGCGTTCGGCCGGCTCATTCGGCGGGCATCGGACCGGGGCGTCTTCGTGCTCCTGGGCGCGGCCGTTCCGACCCGCCTAACGCAGGCGTTTCCACCCGGCTGCGAGGTCATGCGCGTCGATCTGGCGACCGCGCGGGAGATCGTCGCGGCGCAGGTCGGACCGGCGTCCGCTTCACGAGATACCGGCGCCGACCTTCTTACGCCGCAGGGCACGGCTTAGTGCGCGACGGCCGTGCTTCGGCCGATACGAATCAGCGCGAGCGCCAACTGGATCTGACCGAAAATCATGATGCCCAGCGCGACGGTGAAAAGGACGATGCCGAGAGCACTGCCGGCAATGTCCTCGAACGCCGACATGGCGACCAGAAATGTGGTGAAGATCGCCCACGGCACATAGGCGACGCTGAACGCGCGCCAGAAGTCGGTCAGTTTGAGGACGACGCCGAAGGCATGGGCGCCGACGCCACAGGTGGCAGGAAAGCCCATGATGGCAAAGCACAGCTCGACGATGCCGACGCGTTGCGGCTCCACCATCCAGCCCCACAGCGCGACCATGTTCATCGCCAGGAGGAAGGTGAAAAAGAGTTTCCAGCGCCGCATGATCCGCGATTGAACCAGATTGGATGAAAATCGCGTTACCACGGTGATTGTCTGGTGACCGCAACGGTCCCGAGCGGTTAGAGGTACGGCCCATGAAATCCGTCACGCTGCTGCGCCACGCGAAATCGAGCTGGGACGACCCCGTCGAGCGCGACTTCGACCGGCCGCTGAATATGAAGGGCCGCCGGGCCGCGACCAGGATGGGGCGGTATCTGCGCGACGAGGGCCTTACCTTCGATCATCTCGTCGCCTCGCCCGCGGTCCGGGTCATCGAAACGCTCGACGGCGTGGAGGAAGGCTATGGCGCGAAGATCGCCGCCGCATTCGACAAGCGGGTGTATATGGCGGCCGGCGAGACGTTGCTCGACATCGTGCACGAAACGGACGCCGACGCCGACCGGCTGCTTCTGATGGGACACAATCCCGGGCTCGAAGATCTTATCTTCATGCTGGTGCCGCCGGGCCAGTCCGACGCGCGCGCCGCGATCGACGTGAAATTCCCGACCGCGACGCTGTGCGAGATGGTCTTCGATACGAACGACTGGGAAGAAATCGCCGCGGGCGCCGGCCGTATCGAACGACTGGTCCGCCCGCGCGATCTGGATCCGGATCTGGGCCCGGACGGATAGCCGCGCGAGGCTGAAGGTCCCGCACAGAGCTTGCCGGACTAGGCCGCCTGGATCATGCCCGCGATCTCGTCGGGTGGCAGGTTGGTCGCTTCCTTGTCGATCTCGCCGAGCAGCTTGTCCTCGACGCTGACATGATAGCTTTTGCGGATCTCGCCGAGCGTGTTCGGCGGCGCGATCACGATCAGATTTTCGAACTTTCCGGCGTGGGCACGCTTGTAAAGGATGTCGGCCGCATCCGACGCGAACCGGTCTTCGGCCAGCTGATGGAAATCGGTGTCGTCATAGGCGTAGGTGCGCGGTCCGGTCGATTCCGACTGACGACCGCGGCGATTCGCGCTCTGCTCGCGGTCGGGCGGATTGTCCTGCGTCTCCTTGCGTACGACCTCCAGATTCGGATGTTCGCTGTCGCCTTCGTTGACGAGCAGCAGCAGTTTCTCACCGTCGACGACGCAGACTTCGCACTTGTGGGGCAGGTTCAAGGGGGGACTCCTGTGTTGGGATGATATCAGACGGTCAACGCGGCTAGGGGCACGGCGGTTGCGTGCCGACCGGGCGCGGGGCAGAACGCGCCGCCATGCATGACATCCGTACCATTCGCGACGACCCGGACGCCTTCGACCGCGCGCTGAAACGGCGCGGGCATGAACCGGTCACCCCGGGTCTGATCGCCTCCGACGCCCAGCTGCGCGCGGTGCAGACCGAGCTGCAGGCGGCGCAGAGCCGGCGCAATGACGCCTCGAAACTGATCGGCAAGGCGATGGGTGCGGGCGATACGGCCGAGGCCGAGCGGCTGAAGGCGGAAGTCGCCGGCCTCAAGACGCATGTGCCGGCGCTCGAAGAGCGCGAGCGGACGTTGAAGGCGGAATTGTCGGACGCGATCGCACGCCTGCCCAATCTGCCCGCGGACGATGTGCCTGACGGTCTTACCGAGGCGGACAATGTCGTTCTGAAGACGGTCGGCGAACCGCGCACCTTTGACTTCGAACCGAAGGAGCATGACCTGATCGGCACGCCGCTCGGTCTCGATTTCGAAGACGCCGCCGCCATGGCGGGCGCGCGCTTCGCCGTCATGCGTGGCCCTGTTGCGCGGCTGCACAGGGCCATCGGACAATGGATGCTCGACGTGCAGACGGCGGAGCATGGCTATGCCGAGACGAACGTGCCGCTCCTCGTGCGGGAAGAGGTGCTGTTCGGCACCGGGCAGTTGCCGAAGTTCGGCGAAGACCTCTTCCGGACGACCGACGATCGCTATCTGATCCCGACCGCCGAAGTGCCGCTCACGAACATGGTGCGTGAGCGGATCGTCGAGGCGGAGGCGCTGCCCCTTCGCCTTTCCGCGCTGACGCCCTGTTTCCGGTCGGAAGCGGGTGCGGCCGGACGCGATACGAAGGGCATGATCCGCCAGCACCAGTTCGAAAAGGTGGAGATGGTGTCCATCGTCGATCCGGGTGTGGATGGTGGTCGCGCGGCGGCGGATGCCGAACTCGAACGGAAATTGCGCGCGGCGGAAACGATCCTGGAACGGCTGGATCTCGCCTATCGCCGCGTCGCGCTGTGCGTCGGCGACATGAGCGCGACGGCGCGGCGGACGATCGATCTGGAGGTCTGGCTGCCGGGGCAGGGCGCATGGCGGGAAATCTCGTCATGTTCCGATTTCGGCGATTATCAGGCGCGGCGCATGAACGTGCGGACACGCGGCAAGGACGAGAAGAAGACCCGCTTCGTCCACACGCTGAACGGCTCCGGCCTCGCCGTCGGACGGACCCTGGTGGCCGTCCTGGAAACCTATCAGCGAGAGGACGGATCGGTCGAGGTGCCGGACGTGCTGCGCGGCCATATGGGCGGCGTCGCGGAATTGCGGGCGGATCGAGGCTGATGCGTATCCTCCTAACCAACGACGATGGCTATCACGCGCCGGGCCTGTCCGTTCTGGAAGAGATCGCGGCGTCGCTTTCGGACGATATCTGGGTCGCCGCGCCGGCGGACGAACAGTCGGGCGCAGGGCACTCGCTGACGCTGACGACGCCGGTCCGCCTGCGCCGTCATGGAGAGCGCCGCCATGCCGTCGTCGGAACGCCCACCGACAGCGTCATGATGGCGCTCGGGCATCTTATGAAGGACACGCCACCCGACCTCGTCCTGTCAGGCGTCAATCGCGGACGCAATCTGGCGGAGGACGTCACCTATTCGGGCACCGTGTCCGCCGCGATGGAGGGCACGCTTTACGGGGTCCGCTCGATCGCGCTCAGCCAGGCCATGGATCGGCTGACTTCGTTCGAGGAGGGCCAGGACGCGTTCGCTGCCGCGCGCGCCTGGGGCGCCCGGGTGCTGAAACCGCTCATCGCGATGGACTGGCGTCCCGGCGTCCTGATGAACGTCAATTTTCCCGCCGGCGGCCCGGACGCAGTGAAGGGCGTGCGCATTACCGAACAGGGGCATCGCGACCTTGGCCAAAGTATCATCGAACGGCACACCGATCCGCGCGGCTTCGATTATTTCTGGTTCGGTCTCGGCCGCGAAAATCCCGATCCGGGACATGAGACGGATCTGTCGGCCGTGGAGTCGGGCTATGTGTCGGTCACGCCGCTCCATCTCGACCTCACCCATTATGACAGCATGGCGGCGCTGCGCACGGCATTCGATAGAACCGATACTTAAGTGTAACGAGTCTGCGCGCGCTCTTCACCAGAACGATGGCAATGGCTATCGGATGTGGTCATGCGGGTGGCGTGTTTATGTTTCGGACTGATCCTGGTCGCGGCCTGTACGCCGCCACGCGCCGATAATGGCCCGCGTCTGGAGGCGACGCCCGCCGCCCGGCAGGCCCCCGATCCGCCGCGGGCACGCTGGCAGCCGCAGGGCGTCGTCACCGACGCTCGCACGGTGGAGCCCCAGACTTACCGGGTCCGTCCCGGCGATTCGCTGTCGGTCATCGCCGAGCGGACCGGCAGCGCGGTACGCGCCATCGCCGGTGCGAACGGTCTTGCGCCGCCATTTACGATCTTTCCCGACCAGCGGCTCAGAATTCCCGGCGGACGCTACCACAGCGTCAATCGCGGCGAGACCGGGATCGCCATCGCGCTCGCCTACAAGGTGGACTGGGACCGCATCGTCGAAGCGAACGACCTGAAGCCACCGTTTCTTCTGCGCGTCGGACAGAAGCTGCTATTGCCGGCATCCGCCCCGCCGCAAGTGATAGCCGACGCGGATGCAGGGACGGATGCAGGGACGGATGCGGGCGCGGAAGCGGGGTCAGAGACGCAGACGGCTGCGTTCGATCTCGATATCGACGACATCATTTCCGGCGGCGAGGCGGCGGTCGAAGCGGGCGAACCTGCGCAGATCGCGGCGGCGCCGCGCGAAGTGCGCCCGTTCGACGGTCGCTTCCAATGGCCTGTCGACGGTCGGCTGATCTCCGGCTTCGGCGCCAAGGCGGGCGGGCTTTACAATGACGGCCTCAACATCGCGGCGGATATGGGAACGCCCGTGCGCGCGGCCGCGTCGGGAACCGTCATCTATGCCGGCAATGGCGTCGAAGGCTGGGGCAATATCGTACTTCTGAAGCATAGCGACCGCTGGGTCAGCGCCTATGCGCATACCGACGCCTTTTACGTCGAGCGCGGTGATCGCGTGAACGGCGGCGAGGTCATCGCCGAAGTCGGCGCGACCGGATCGGTCACGAGGCCGCAACTGCATTTCGAACTGCGCGACGGCCGCAAGGCTGTCGACCCGCGCCAGTTTCTGCCGGCCGGCTAGTCCGTCCGTTACCGGAACAGCAACACCGGAATATCGAGCGTCTGCAGCATGGTCGTCGTCGTCGAACCGACGATCAGCCGCCTGAGCGGCGAATGACCATAGGCGCCCATCAGGAGAAGGTCGGCGCCGAAGTCGCGCGCTGCGTCGGCGATGACCTCTTCGGCCGGGCCGTCGGTCAGGCGGATGTCGACGTCGTGATCCGTGAAGCGGGCGGCCGCATCCTCCAGCTTGGCGCGCCGGGTGCCGTCATCTTCGCGGCCCGCCATCACCATCAGGATGGCGCAGCCGGCCGCCAGCGGGTTGGTCGCGGCGAGGGCGGCCGCCTTGTCGCTGGTCGCGCCGCCATCATAGGCGATGACGATGCGCCTGACCTCGCGATAGTCGCGTGCGGCGACGAGGACGGGGCGGTCGCTGGCGCGCACGACGCGTTCCACTTTGCTGCCGAGATGCCCCGGCGCGAAGCCGGCCGAAGCGCCGCGCTGGCCGAGAACGACCAGCGTCGCCTGCCGCTCGCGCTCGACGATGGTTTCGACGATGTCGCCATGCCGGTGCGTGACGGTGACGTCGTCGATTCCGGCGCTCCGCAGGCGTTCTTCGGCGCCCGACAGGATCAGATCGCCCCGCTGGCGGGCAAGCTTGGCTTCGGCCGCATCGATTTCGGCAAGTTCGGCCATCAGACCGCTTTTTGCGCCGAGGCCGACTGCGCCCGACAGGTCGCGCCGCCGCGCCACCGAATCCGGCCGCTGCACGATGTGCAGAACTTCGACGCCGCAGTTCAGCCGCCGTGCTGCCAGCGCGGCCATATCGCAGACGGCGGCGCTATATTCCGACGCGTCGATGGCGGCGAGGACGTGACTTTCGGTCGGGGTCATGCGGGCGCTCCCACGATATTGGCCGGGGCGTCGGAAAATTTGCCGATCATCGCGGCGCTGGCCTCGTTCAGGCCGACGACGTCCACCTGCGCGCCCTCGCGCCGGAATTTCAGTACCGCCTTGTCGAGTGCGGCGATCGCCGAAATATCCCAGAAATGTGCGGCGGTCACGTCGATGGTGACGTGTTCCACGACCTCGCGGAAGTCGAAAGCGGCGAGGAACCGCTCGACGGACGCGAAGAAGACCTCGCCCCGAACGCGGTAGTGAACATGACCGGCGGCGGGCCGCGTCGCGTCGACACCGAACAGGCGGCGCACCTTGTTGGCGAAGAAGATGCCGGAGAGGAGCACGCCCGCGCCGACGCCCTGCGCCAGATCATGCGTCCAGACCGTGACGACGACCGTCGTCAGCATGACGGCGGAGGAATGCTTCGGATTGATGGTAAGGTTCCGGATCGAGGTCCAGCTGAACGTTCCGATCGACACCATGATCATGACCGCGACCAGCGCCGGCATGGGGATGTCGGCGACGAACGGTCCCAAGACCACGATCAGGAATAGGAGGAACAGGCCGGCGACCATGGTCGACAGGCGGGTGTGGCCACCCGACTTCACGTTGATGACCGACTGCCCGATCATGGCGCAGCCGCCCATGCCGCCGAAGAAACCCGTGACGAAATTGGCGATACCCTGGCCGCGAACCTCGCGTGCCTTGTCGCTGGGCGTGTCGGTCAGATCGTCGACGATCTGGGCGGTCAGAAGCGATTCCAGCAGGCCGACGGCGGCCATGGTGATCGAATAGGGCAGGATGATCGTCAGCGTTTCCAGGGTGAACGGCACCATCGGCAGCGCGAAGACGGGCAGCGTCGATGGCAGCTCGCCCATGTCGCCGACCCGGTTGACGTCGAGGTCGAACCAGATGGCGAGACCGGCAAGGACGAGGATGGCGACGAGCGGCGAAGGCACCGCCCGCGTCAGGCGCGGAAACAGATAGATGATGACAAGGCCGCCCGCGACCATCGCATAGGTGATCCAGGTCACGCCGGTCAGCTGCGGCAGCTGCGCGATGAAAATGAGGATCGCGAGCGCGTTGACGAAGCCGGTGACGACGCTTCTCGATACGAACTGCATGAGGAGGTCGATGCGCAGAAAGCCGCCGATCCCCTGTATGATGCCCATCAGGATCGTCGCGGCGAACAGATATTCGACGCCGTGCTCGCGCACCAGCGGTACCACCAGCACCGCGACCGCCGCCGTCGCCGCCGAAATCATGCCCGCCCGCCCGCCGACCAGCGCGATGATGACGGCGATGGAGAAGCTCGCATAGAGACCGACGCGCGGATCGACGCCGGCGATGATCGAGAAGCCGATCGCCTCCGGGATCAGCGCGAGCGCCACGACGATACCGGCGAGAACGTCGGCACGGACATTGGAAAACCAGTCGCGGCGCAGCGCGGCGAGGTCGAACATGGGAATACCGCCTGTCGAGATAGGGAGGCGCGAACGAACCCCCGTGGCGCCGTCCGCATCTATGCGGCAGAGAGGCCCGGCTGACAAGTCCGAATGCTGCATCGCAGCATGATCCGAAAGGTGAACTGAATGACGATCAATACCGCCGATCCCGGCGCCCACGGTTTCGACGGCGACCGCCTGGCGCGCGCTGATGCGTTCCTGAAGGCGAAATATATCGATACGGGCCGGTTTCCGGGAACGCAGCTGCTGGTCAGCCGGAACGGGGTGCCGATCCACTTCAAGACGCAAGGGACGCTCAGGGTCGACGAAGCGCCGCTTCCCGAGGACAGCCTGTTCCGCATCGCCTCCATGACGAAGCCCATCACGTCGGTCGCGTTCATGACCCTGTTCGAAGAGGGGAAGGTCCAGCTGGATACGCCGGTCGCCAAGGTGCTGCCGGAGTTCGAGGATGTCGGCGTTCTGGTCGCTGGCGGGGCGGGCGTCCCTTTTCAGACCGAACCGCCGAAACGGCCGATGCAGATGATCGACCTGTTGCGGCACAC
>JBCCAC010000183.1:0-5377 GCA_039815015.1 Pseudomonadota bacterium
CCCATGCGAAGGGCGAACTGGTCGACGATTTCGCCGTGTCGCCGACGGGTGACTTCGTCGCCTTCCGCGAAAGCTACGAGGCCTATGTCCTGCCGCTGATGCCGGGCGGACAGGCGGTGGAGATCGGCGCGGAGGCGAAGGCGCTGCCCGTGACGCGCGTATCGAAATCGGGCGCGGACTATATTCACTGGGCGTCGGGCGGCGATACGCTGCACTGGGCGAACGGGCCGACCGTCTACACGGCGCAACTGGCGGACCTGTTCCCCGACGCGCCGCCCAAGAAAAATGCGAAACCCTACGCCGCGCCTGAAACCGGCGTCGACCTGTCGCGCACCGTGCGCGCGGCGAAGGCGGACACGCGGCTTGCGATCACCGGCGCGAAGATCGTTACCATGGCGCAGGCCGACCCATTCGGTCAGGGCGGCGGCGTCATCGAGAACGGCACCATCCTGATCGAAGGCGACCGCATCACCGCCGTCGGGCCGACCGCGGCCATGACCTTCCCGGCCGGCATGCCGACCTTCGATGCGACCGGCAAGACCATCGTTCCCGGCTATGTCGACGCGCACGCGCACGGCCCGGCCGGACAGGGCGAGCTGATTCCCGAGCAGAACTGGTCCTTCATCCAGAATCTCGCGCTCGGCACGACGACGATCCACGATCCGTCGAACCGGTCGGGGACCGTATTCGCCGCGGCGGAAATGCAGCGTGCCGGCCTGATCCTCGCGCCGCGCATCTTCTCGACCGGAGAGATCGTCTATGGCGCCAAAGCGCCCGGCTTCTATGCCCGCATCGAGACGTTCGACGACGCCCTCGCCCATGTCCGGCGGCTGAAGAACCAGGGCGGCATTTCGGTCAAGAATTACAACCAGCCGCGCCGCGAACAGCGGCAGATGGTGGCCGAAGCCGCACGGCGCGAAAACATGCTCGTCGTCGCGGAGGGCGGATCGCTCTACGGCATGGACATGAACCTCGTCGCCGACGGCAATTCGACGCTGGAACACAATATTCCGCTCGGCGCCTTCTACGAAGACGTTCTCCAGTTCTTCGCAGGCTCCGATACGAACTACACGCCGACGCTGGTCGTCGGTTATGGCGGTCTGGCCGGCGATCCCTATTGGCGGCAGGCGACCGACGTATTCGCGCATCCGCTCCTGCAGGCGCATACGCCGCCCGACGTTCTTCGCGCGGCGAACAAGCGGCGGACGATGGCGCCCGACAGCGATTTCGTCGACGACGACATTGCGCGCGAAGCGAAGCGGCTGGCCGACCGCGGCGTCAAGGTCGCCATCGGCGCGCATGGGCAGCAGGCCGGCATCGCCACGCACTGGGAGCTATGGAGCTTCGCGCGCGGCGGCATGAGCCCTATGGAGGCGCTCGCCGCCGGCACCATTCGCGCGGCGGAATCCCTCGGCATGGCGGACGATATCGGCTCGATCGAAGCGGGCAAGCTCGCCGACCTTGTCATCCTGGACAATGACGTGACCGTGGACATCCAGGCGTCGGACGACATCCACCGCGTCATGCTCGGCGGACGCCTGTACGATCCCGCTACGATGAACGAGGTCGTGACCGGGGACCGTCAGCGCGCCGCCTATTGGTGGGAATGAGGGAACTCAGGCCGGGTCGAGCCAGACCGGCGAGGTCCAGGCGCGGTCCTGCACGGTCGCGGGCAGGTCGGGATTCGGCGGTGTGCCGTTTCTGACCGCGTCCCAGGTCGACCAGCGACATTTCGGCACCTCCAGAACGCGCACATAATAGGCGGCGCGTTCGGCAGGATCATAGTCGGGATCGGTCCATCTGGCCGACAGTGACGGCACGCCGCCGTCCGCGGGCGCGCATGTTTCGAGGTCGGGCATCGCCGCTCCGGACGGGCAGCGGTTCGTCGCGGGATCGGGCGTACGACCGCCGGCGCAGGCGGCGTCGTAGACGCGTTCGCGCCCTTCCCCCGCCACCGACCAGACCTTGATGACCTGCAGCCGCTCCAGCGGTACGCTCGTCGCGTCGCGCATGGCCCAGGCGACGACGGTCGGCGTTGCCGCGCTCGCCGTCATCGCGCCGCCCATGGCGACGCCCGCAGCGTCGGCGACGGAAACGGCATCCGCGCGTGTCATGAGGTCGTCGGGAAAATCATGGCCGACGAACATGCGAACGCGAATGCGCGGGCCGGAGGTCGCGAAGGTTTCCTTGCGGCGCATGGCATCGAAGATCGCCTCGCGCGTATTCTCGGTCGCCCAGACGCCCGCCAGGCCGGAGGCCCCCAGCTGATCGTTGGAGACCGGCTGGGCCGCCTCTTCGCCCTTGGGCATCCAGGTGCGCGCGCCGTCCGGCGGCACCGAGTTTCTCTGTTCCGGCGTGCCGTCATTGGAGCCGAATTTGCCCCAGAACTCATCTTCGCGCATCGCGGCGGCGCCGACATGCGTGTCGCTCGACCCGATTACACCGAAGCGGAACGGGTTCGGGACGCCCCCGTCGGCAAGCGCGAGCCCATTCCGATAGGCTTCGCGCACGAAGCCGCCGGGGACGTCCGTCTTCGCGCCGGCGACGAGCAGGCTGTCATACTGCTCGAACCCTGCCCATTCGTCGTTCGGCGACAGAGATGGATGCGTTTCGGACGTGCCCTTCGTCTGCGTGATCTCGACGAGCGGCTCGTTCTCGCCGCGCAGCCGCGCATAGGCGGCATCGAACGCGTCGCCCGCATAGCTTTCCAGCGCGAACATGCGCCCGTCCGAAATGTTCGAATTGTGCGGAATGGCGAGGACGTCCCGGCCCGCCGCACGCTCGTCATCCATCCAGCGCCAGAGGTCTTCCGGATTGATCGACTGGAGCGCCGAGAACGGCTGGTCGGGCGCGCGGTCCCTGAAGATGACGTTGCGATGCAGATTGGCGACCCGCGCCGTGGCGATATCGACGGGCGGCATCGAGGTATATTCATAACCAGAGAAGGTCGTGAACTTGCCCGGTATGTAGTGACGGTCGGCCGTCTCGGTCGACTGCCGCCATACCGAGCCGATGAAATCCTGATCGTTGATCGATGCCACCGCCTTGCCGGTGACGATGGAGAGCGCAAACTGCAGGATGCTGGGGCGCCGCGTCGCCGGGTCGTCCGAAAACATGCCCTTCGCGATGTCGGTCGCAGCGAGCGGCGATGCGGGATCGCCCATCGCCTTCACGACGCCCATATATTCGGCGTGATCGGTGACGGCGAGGAAATCGAGCGGCGGTGCGGAAATGTCGTATCCGCCCGGATGCCGGATCGGTTCCCCCTTGGCAAAGCGATAGGCGTCGTCGGGCGTTGCGCGAACGCTCAACAGGAACGCGTCGAAGCTGTTCGCCGTATGGACGTGGAGATCGCCGAAATAGGCGTTGCGCTCCGGATTGGCGGGAACGGTCGCAGCCGCCGTCTGCGGTGCCGCGTCAGCCTCTGGAACGGTCACGGGATCGGCCGAGCACGCCGCCAGCGTGGCCAGAACCGATATGATGATCGTGCGGCCGCCCATGGCGCGTTCTCCCCGGATTTCGCGACCGCCTAGCAGATACCGGGCGACGGCGCGCCTACTTCATGACCCAGCCATGGCTGACGATAAAGGACTGGCCGGTCAGCGCATTCGTTTCGAAGCCGGCCAGGAAGACGACGGTATCGGCAACGTCCTTCACCGTCGTGAATTCGCCGTCCACCGTATCGCCGAGCATGATGTCCTTGACGACCTCTTCCTCGGAGATGCCGAGGTCCTTCGCCTGTTCCGGGATCTGCTTTTCGACGAGCGGCGTCTTCACGAAGCCGGGACAGATCGTGTTAGCGCGGACGCCATGTTTCGCGCCCTCCTTCGCCATCACCCGCGACAGGCCGAGAATGCCGTGCTTGGCGCTGACATAGGCGGATTTCAGCGGCGAGGCCTCGTGCGAGTGCACCGACCCCATGTAGATGAGCGCGCCGGACCCTTGCGGGTACATGTATCTGACCGCCGCCTTCGTGGTCAGGAACGCACCGCCCAGATGAATGTCGACGACTTTCCTGAACTCGTCATAGGGAAAGTCCTCGATCGGATGGACGATCTGCACGCCGGCGTTGGAGACCAGCGTGTCGAGCCGGCCGAAGCGGTCGTGGACGGCAGCGGTCGCGCTGTTCACCTCATCCTCGTCCGTCACATCCATACGGAACGCCGCCGCCTCGGCAAGACCGAGCTTTGCGATCTCAGCCACCGTTTCTTCGGCGCCGTCCATATTGATGTCGCAGATGGCGAGATGCGCGCCTTCACGCGCCATAGCGAGGGCGATCTCTCGCCCGATACCAGAGCCCGCCCCGGTGACGAGCGCGACATTTCCTTCAAGTTGCATGGTCTTGTCCCTCAACAGTCGAAACAGTCCAGCCTGTCGATGTGCCGCCGACAGTCGGGATCACCGTCGCACACGATGTCATAGACGATGATGGCGTCGCGGTCCGACGGCGGCTTGCGCCATTGATCGCTGGCCAGCGTCGTGCAGGCATCGGCCTTGCCTGCCTCCCAATGTTCCAGCATCGAACCGCGCGAGAATTCATAGTCCTTCGAGGCGCCCGCCCAGCCCTCGCGGCGGTAGATCAAATGGACGACGGAAACGTGGTGCGAGGCAGCCAGCGCGGCGATGCGCTTGATTTCCGGATCGTCGCACTTGTCTGCGGGCAGTTCATTCAGAACATGCTGCAGGCCGAGCTTCAGCGCGTGCCGTGCGCGAAATGCGTCCGTATTCATGCGCGTGCGGCTGGAATAGACGATGTCCTTGCGCCGCTCCTCGACGTCGATCATCGATTGCGGCACCTTCCCGCGCGCCGGAAACAGGTCGATCTGAAAGACGAGCGTGTCGGTATCGGAATGGTCGAGAACGTAGCTGAGCGGCGTGTTCGAGACGAGGCCGCCGTCCCAGTATTTCTGCCCGGCGATCTCTACCCAGGGCAGGCCCGGCGGCAGCGCGCCCGACGCCATCACATGTTCCGGGCCGAGCACGATCGAGCGATTGTCGAAGAAGGTGAAATTCCCGCTTTCGACATTGACCGCGCCCAGGCTGACGCGCGCGTCGCCATTGTTGAGCCGGTCGAAATCCACATGCGCGCAGAGCGTCTCTTCCAGCTGCGCCGTGCGGTAGAAACTGGTCGCTTCCTTCGTACCGGGCGGGGACAGCCATGGCGGCAGCACACGCGGTCCGAAGAATTGCGGCGCGCCCAGCATCAGGCTGGCGGCCGTGCTCATCGTCGCGGCCATCTGCTGGGCGAATCCGCCGGTCTCGCGTGGCAGCAGTTCCGGCAGATCGTTCGTGATCGAGTCCCAGAAGCTGCGCAGCTTCGCGACGCGATGTTCGGGCGCGTTCCCGGCGATAATACTGGTGTTGATCGCACCGATCG
>JBCCAC010000107.1:0-7390 GCA_039815015.1 Pseudomonadota bacterium
GCCCCGCCGCCAGCCGGTCGGCGAACGCGGCACGGGGCGCGATGGTGAAGACGTTCGGTCTGGTCAGCGGGCGAATATCCGGGCGGAACCCGCACTCATGATGAGTACGAACGCCGTCATCATATCAGACATTCGCCAGCAGCGCTTCGGTCTTGCCGACCGCCGCCGGCGTGCCGACATGATACCAGTCGCCCTGATGCGCGAGCCCGAACAGGCGGCCGTTTTCGATCAGCCGGTCCCAGATCAGGTTGAAGCTGAACGGACCGTCCGGTGTATCCTCGAACAGCGACGGTTTCACGATCTGCGTACCGGAATAGATGAACGGTGCCAGACGCGTGCCGGTCTGACGCACCAGCCGCCCCGTCGTATCCATGCGAAAATCGCCGCAGCCGGCATAACCGCGCGCGCGGGCCAGCGGCACGAGGAGAAGCAGCGCGTCCATCTCGTCGGGGTCCCAGCGCTCGGCGAGGAGCGCGCGCGCGTCGAGCGGGCCGTCGACGAGAATATTGTCGCTGTTCGTGACGAAAAAGGGCGCATCGCCCAGAAGCGGCAGTGCCTTCTTGCAGCCGCCACCGGTTTCCAGCAGCAGATCGCGTTCGTCCGACAATTTGATATCGAGCCCGTGATGGTTGCGCGCGACGTGCGCTTCCACCTGATCGGCCAGATAGTGCATGTTGACGACCGCACGCTCGACGCCCGAGCCCGCCAGCGCCGCCAGCGTGTAGTCGATAAGGGCGCGGCCCGCGACCGGCACCAGCGGCTTCGGCCGCGTCGCCGTCAGCGGTCGCATGCGCCGGCCGAGACCTGCCGCCAGCACCATCGCCGCCTGGGGAACCGCAGCCTCGATCTTCGGACGCAGCCGCAGCGGTTTTTGCATTCGGTTCATCGATCGTCCTTCAGGGCGCGCCGCTCGCCGGGCGGGAGGTTCGCGGCGAACCAGTCCCTTAGCGGCGCCATGGCCGGATGCGCCAGATTGGTATCGAGATGCGCCCATAATCGCGGCAGGTGCGCCAGATAGCGGGGCTTCCCGTCGCGGCGCCACAGGCGCACGAATACGCCCAATATGCGCGCCGCCCGCTGTGCGCCCATCAGGGCGTAGGCGGCGCTGAACCGGTCCGTGTCGAGGTCGCCGCGCCCGGCAAGATAACGCGCCACCATCTCGCCCTCCAGGCCCGGCGCGAGGTCACGGCGCGCATCCTGCAGCAGCGACACGAGATCATAGGCACCCGGTCCGCGCATCGCGTCCTGAAAATCGAGAATACCCACCCGGCGCGGCCCGTCCCGCGCCGGCAGCCACATCAGGTTGGGCGAATGATAGTCGAGCTGCACAAGCCGATCGGCATCATAATTCGCATGGTCGAGGACGGATCGCCAGGCCTCAGCATGGCCGCGGCGGACCGCATCCGTCGCCGCGGCGCCCTTCAGTTCCGGCCAGTGCCAGTCGAGCAGCAGCTCCGCCTCCTGCAGCAGCCGGTCATGGGCGTAGCGGTCGATCGACACCGCGCCGAGCCGGTCCGGCATCGGCCGATCGTGCAGCGCGATCAAAACGTCGGTCGCCGCGGCGTAGAGCGTCGCTTCCTCGCTCGTGTCGTGCCGCAACAGATCGAAATATTGCCGCGTTCCCAGATCCTCCAGCAGGATCAGACCATGATCCATATCCTCGGCATAGATATCCGGCCCGCTCATGCCGCGCGCGCGGATTTCCCGCGCCAGTTCGACGAACCAGGCGGAGCGCTCTGACGGGTCGGGTGCGTGCATCAGAATGGCGGTGCGCGCGCCGTCGGACAGACGGAAATAACGCCGGAAGGCGGCGTCGGCGCTGAATTCCTCGATGGCGGCCGCGCCCCACCCCTCGGCCGCGAGAAAGGCGGGCGCGGCGGCGGGCAGGCTTACAGACTGGCCCATCGCGCCTCCCAACCGGGCGGCACCTCGGCTGTCAACCGGCGCGGCGCATCGCCCGTGCCGGCAAGCGTCAGGGCAAGCGCCGGACCCGGCACATACGCGCCGCCGCGGTCCGGCCATTCGACGATCAGCGCGCCATCATCCAGAATTTCCGTCAGCGCCAGTGCCGCCGTTTCGGTCGGATCATCGAGGCGATACAGATCCGCATGCCAGACCGGCACACGCATGGCCGCGCCTTCATAGGGCTGGACGAGCGAGAAGGTCGGGCTCGGCACCTCGCCCGCATGGCCCGCCGCCGCCAGCATGCCCCGCGCCAGCACGGTCTTGCCGGCACCAAGCGGCCCCGACAGCGTGACGACGTCGCCGGGACCGAGACGCGCGCCTATCTTGCGCCCGAACGCCTCTTGGGCCTCGGCATCGTGAAACAGGCGCATCGTTAGCGCTCTGCCGTCACAGGGATTCGAGCCGCGCCGCCTCGCCCGCCACCGCCACGGCGGCGCGGCGCGGCAGATACACCCGCATTTCCGTGCCCTCGTCGACGGCCGACACGACCTCGAGCGTGCCGCCATGCAGATCGACGATTTCCCGCACCAGCGACAGACCCAGCCCGACCCCCTGCCCCGCGCCGGCATTGGAGCCCTTGCGGAACCGTTCGAAGACCAGATCCTGCTCGTCCTTCGGAATGCCGATGCCATTGTCGGCGATGGTCACGCAAACCTGGTCGTCATCGCCCGTCGCGGCCAGGCGGACATGGCCGCCTTCGGGTGTGAAGCGCACCGCGTTCGCCACCAGATTATAAAGCGCCTGCTTCAGCCTGACCGGGTCGCCGGAGACGGTACCGCAGCTGTCGCCCGCATCCAGCTCGAACGCCATGCCCCGGTCGGCGGCGCTCGATTCCACCATGACCGCGACACTGGTGAGAAGATGGCTGACATCGACCTCGTCGCGCGCCAGCGCCAGCCCCTCCACATCCGACACGGCCAGGTCGATGATGCCGTTGATCATGACCCGCAGCCGGTCCGCGGAGGTCGCGATCGAGCCGACATAATCGGCCTGCTTCTCATTGAGGGGGCCGGCGATGTTCATCGACAGAAGCTCGGCGAAGCCAGCGATCGCGGTCAGCGGCGTCCTCAGTTCATAGGACATATTCTCGACGAAGCGGCTCTTCGCCTCGTCGGCCGCCTCCAGCGCCTCGTTGCGATCGCGCAGCGCGATCTCGACCCGCTCGCTGTCGGTCACGTCGACGAAGGTGAAAAGCGCATTGCCGTCGGGGAGCGGCACGGCGGCGAAGCGCAGAAAGCGCCCGTCGGTCAGCTCCAGACGGCCGCTGCGTTCGGTGCGGCCGTCGGTCGACGCGGCGATCAGCGACCGCATGATATCGCCGACATCGCCCTCGCGCACGTTGGTGCGCGCCGTGTCGAACAGCGTGTCGACATGCGGGTGGTCGCCGATGATGGTGCGCGGCAAATGCCAGGTCTCGCGGAAGGCGCGATTGTAGAATTGCAGCCGGCCGGAGACGCTGAAAACCGCGACGGCCTCGTTGAGATTCTGCAGCGTCGCGTCCTGCACCCTCACCAGCTGATCCCTTGAGGAGGCGAGCCGCAGCCGTTCCGACTGATCTTCGAAGATCAGGAGAAGGCCGCCATCCGGCGCGGGCTGGGCAAGGACGCGCAGCACCATATTGTCGGGCAGCACCCAGACCTCTTCGATGCCGCTCTCGGCGGACAGGAACCAGCCGCGCCGCTCCGCCTTCCAGCCCGGAAAATCGCGCTGCTCGGGCAGGCGCCGCGCCTCGCGCATATGTTCGAGCACGCGGTCGAACTCGGGCTGCCGCGCCGCCATGTCCTCGTCGATCTGGAAAATCCGCAGAAAGGCGCGATTGGCCGCGACCAGCAGCCGGTCCGCATCGAACCGCGCGACGCCCGCCGACAGGCGCGCGAACATTTCCGATTGCGATTCCGCATAGCGATCCCGCTCGGCGCGCGCCTCGTCACGCTCGGAAATATCGAGTGCGAAGCCGGCGACTTCACCGGTCGGCAGCGGAACTTCGGCAATGCGAAGGCGCCGCCGTTCGCCGCCGATGATCGCGGTTTCCTCGCGCAGTTGCAGATCGCCGCCGGCGCGCGCGGCGCGGGCGCTTTCCCGCGGCGGTAACGTGGCCGACCCATCGAGGATTTCCAGCCCCTGGGCGACCGCCTCCTCCTGCGTGTCGACGTCGACGGCGCGGGCATAGGCGGCGTTCACTTCGACAAGGTCGAGATCAGCGTTGCGGCGCCAGACTGGTACCGGCGCCTTGGCGATCATCGCCCGCGCCGCATGGGAACTGGCGCGCTCCGCCTCGCGGCTCATCTCGATTTCGCGCACGCGTGCCGCCGTGGCGCTGGCATCGGCAAACCAGACGACCACCCCGCGCATTCCGGCGACATCGGGCGGCGCGGCCCTGCCCTCGGCCTCCATATGCCGCGCGGCGTCTGTGGTAACGAGCGATAGCGCGAAGGGCGTTCCGGAGACCGCAGTGGCCGTGATCGCCGCCTCCAGCCGGGCATAATCATCAGCCGCAAGGCCGCCAGACGCGCTGTCTTTCAGATCGGCAAGCGTCGTTGGCGGCCGGTCCATGCCCAGCATGGACCGCAGCGCGTCGGACCCGATCACCGCGCCATCGTCGCCGATGATCAGATACGCCCCCGGTACGGTGGCGAGAAGTCCGCGCAGGCGCAGGCCCCAGGCCTGCGCCGTCTCCGCCTGCGCCCGAATGCGCGCCGACCGAATGATGGTCCAGACGGCGAACAGAAGCCACGCGGCGGCGATGATCAGAACGGCACCGGTCTCCGTCGTCAGCGACAACGGCGTTGCGGCGGCCACGGGCGTGGCTGTCAAAAGAGGAATGAGCGGAACGGCGCGCACGACCCGGGCCTTACCCGATCCGTACGCGCCTGGGAATCACCTGGGTCGGAATCACCTGGGTCGCAGGAAAATCGGACGACCCCGACCTGACTAGTAGCGATATTCGTCCGCCTTGAACGGCCCCTCGACCGGCACGCCGATATAGGCGGCCTGTTCGCCCGACAGTTCGGACAGCTTCACGTTCAGCTTGTCGAGGTGCAGGCGGGCGACCTTCTCGTCGAGATGCTTCGGCAGCACGTAGACCTTGTTCTCATAGTCGTCGCCCTTGGTCCACAGCTCGATCTGCGCCAGCACCTGATTGGTGAAGCTCGCCGACATAACGAAGCTCGGATGACCGGTCGCATTGCCGAGGTTGAGGAGGCGCCCCTGCGACAGCAGCAGCATGCGCTTGCCGTCGGGGAAGGTGTACATGTCGACCTGCGGTTTTACCTCGACATGGGTGAGGTTCGCGAGTGCGCCGACCTGAATCTCATTGTCGAAATGGCCGATATTACCGACGATCGCCATGTCCTTCATCGCCCGCATGTGCTCGATGGTGATGACGTCCTTGTTGCCGGTCGTGGTGACGAAAATATCGGCGGTCGGCGCCGCTTCCTCCATCGTCGTCACGGCAAAGCCGTCCATCGCGGCCTGCAGCGCGCAGATCGGGTCGATCTCCGTCACCATGACGCGCGCGCCCGCGCCGCGCAGGGACGCTGCCGAGCCCTTGCCGACGTCGCCATAGCCGGCGACGACCGCGACCTTGCCGGCCATCATGACGTCAGTGCCGCGGCGGATGCCGTCGACCAGCGACTCCTTGCAGCCATATTTATTGTCGAACTTCGACTTGGTGACGCTGTCGTTGACGTTGATCGCCGGGAACGGGAGCTTGCCCTCCTTGGCGAGGCCATAGAGGCGCAGGACGCCCGTCGTCGTTTCCTCGCTGACGCCCTTGATGCTGTCCCGCAGCTTGGTGAAGAAGCCCGGGGAGACGGCCAGGCGCTTCTTCAGCACCTTCTGCATCTCCTCCTCTTCCTCGTTCGTCGGCGCCGGCATCTCCTCGCCATCCTCCAGGCGCGCGCCCCAGATGACGTACATGGTGGCATCGCCGCCATCGTCGAGGATCATGTTGCAGGGCGCATCGCCCCACTGGAAGATCTGGTCGACATATTCCCAATATTCGGCGAGCGTCTCGCCCTTCTTGGCAAATACCGGCACGCCCGTCGCGGCGATGGCGGCGGCGGCGTGATCCTGCGTCGAATAGATGTTGCAGGACGCCCAGCGCACTTCGGCGCCGAGCGCGGTCAGCGTCTCGATCAGCGCGGCGGTCTGGATCGTCATGTGCAGGCAGCCGGCGATGCGCGCGCCCTTCAAGGGCTTCTCGGCGCCATATTCCTCCCGCGTCGCCATCAGGCCCGGCATTTCGGTTTCGGCGATGTCGAGTTCGCGACGGCCATAGTCGGCCAGGGAAATGTCGGCGATGATGGATTCGGTATTCGCGGCCATGTCGGCGCTCCTGTCGTATCAGATGAAACGGTCTGGCCGCCGCCATAGGGAGGACGCGGCGTCAGGGCAAATATAAAGATCGCTTTATATGATTTCCAGCCTGCCGGTTCAGGCGCTGCCGCTCGTCGCGGACAGCAGCGACACGTCGATGCCTGCCCCCTCGAATGCACCCGGCCAGCGTTCGGCGACCGGGGTTTCGAAGATGATGCCGGGATCGCCCGCGACGCTCATCCAGCCGTGGCGGGTCAGCTCGCCCTCCAGCTGTCCCTCGCCCCAGCCTGTGTAGCCCAGCGCGATCAGCCAGTGTTTGGGGCCTTTCCCGGCACCGATGTCGCGCAAAATGTCGAGCGTCGCGGTCAGCGCCCAGCGGCCGCCGACGTTCAGCGTCCCCTGCCCCTCATAGTCGAGCGAATGGACGACGAAGCCGCGGGCCGGTTCGACCGGCCCGCCGGCATAGACCGGCGCGTCCGGCATCTCCTCATGGTCGATGTCGAGCTGTCGCATCAGCTGTTTGGCATCCACATCGCCGCGCACATGGTTGACGACGATGCCGAGCGCGGAATCCTCGTCATGCGCGCACATGGCGATGACGGCGCGGGCGAAGCGCTCGTCGCCCATGCCGGGCATGGAGAGGAGGAACTGGCCGGAAAGAAAGGGCGTGTCGATCATGGCCGCATACATAGGCCGCGCTGCGCCGACGCCAAGCACCATGGAACTCCAGCCGTCGCCATGCGATGGTCGGCCGAACCCAATCGACACGAGAGGAAAGCGACAAGATGACCGTATCCGTCGGCGACAAGCTGCCCAAGGCGACACTCACCCAGATGACGAAGGACGGGCCGGCGCCGGTCGACATGCACGACTATACCAAGGGCCGCACCGTCGCTCTGTTCGCCGTTCCCGGCGCCTTCACGCCGACATGCTCGGCCAAGCATCTGCCGGGCTTCGTCGAAAAGGCGGACGATCTGAAAGCCAAGGGCGTCGACGAGATCGCCTGCGTCAGCGTCAACGATACCTTCGTCATGGACGCCTGGGGCAAGGGCGCCTCGACCGACGGCAAGGTCACCATGCTCGCCGACGGCAATGGCGATTTCGCCGA
>JBCCAC010000136.1:0-6727 GCA_039815015.1 Pseudomonadota bacterium
CGGCGATCCCGACAATGAACGCGCCGACCGTCTGGCGAACCTGGCCATCGAGGAGGCGCTCGGCCTGTGAGCGCGTCATGCGACGTTCATGCAGATATGTGTATATGCGTGTTGCGTGCCGGAGTCGGGGCACTTTACACATTTTGACCGGCCGTTTTGCGATTTCGAGCAAAATCAGAACGGTATGAAAACGGTACGAAGGTTGCATCACGAAATTGCAAAGCGAATTTGCTATCGTGTGCGACCGGATGTTTCGCGTATACGATGAATTGAACGGGCGGGATGACTCAGACATGAGTTCGATGAAGACGACATGCATGGCGGCTGTTGCCGCCCTCGGTCTGGCTGGCGCGGCGAACGCGACGGCGACCACGCTGCACCTGGACCTGCTGGGCTCGGCGCAGCTGAGTGGTAGCGGTGCCGGCAATGCGCGGCTTTACAATCTGATGGATTCGAGCGGGCAGCAGGTGAACGTGCGCGCGACGGCGTTTTCCTATTCGAACAGCGGCGGGTTCTACGATTTTTCGCGTCATACCGAGGCGAATCTGGTGCGCTATTCCAGCGGCCTCGGCGTCATCAACCGGTTCGAAAACGGCAGCGCGCCCGGACATACGGCCGACAATGTCGGCAGCACCGATTACATCGTGCTGCAGTTCGACCGTCAGGTGCGCGTCACCGATCTCGACCTGTCCGCAGTCGCGGCCAACAACAATAATCGCGTGTCCGACGCCGACACGACGTTGTTCGTTGGCAATGTCGATACCGGATTCGAGCGCTTCATCGACCCGACGGCCGATTTCGGCGCGCTGTCGACGAGCTTTGCGCTCGGTGAAGGCGCCTTCTCGGCGCGACACGGCAGCGGCATCCACGCGCGGCAGAGCTTTGCGTTCGGGGCGAATGATTTCGGCAATGTCGTCATCGCGTCGGCCGATATCTTCCGCGGCTATGGCGGCCGGGACCATCTATTCGATGCGTTTAAGCTGAAGGCGATCAATTTCGACGTCATGGGACCGGGCCAGAATGTTCCGGCACCGGGCGTCCTGGCGCTGTTCGGGCTCGGCCTTGCCGGCATCGGCGCCCTGCGTCAGCGCAGACGCGCGGCCGCATAAGACGTAAAGTCGACTTCGGCCGCCAGTCCCCGTGGACGGCGCCCGAGAAGTGCCGCCGCCGCCAGTTCCGCCGCGGCGGGTGCCGTCTGAATACCGAAGCCGCCCTGACCCGCGCACCAGAAGAACCCGTCCGCCAAGGGATCGAAGCCATAGACCGGCAGGCGATCGGGCGCGAAACTCCTCAGGCCCGCCCAGCTGCGCTCGATGCGTAGAATTCTTGCAACGGACGTCTGCTCGAACCGATGCGCGGTCGTCGCGATGTCGAGCTCTTCCGGCTGTACGTCGCCGGCCGGCGCATCGGTTTCGTCGTGCGGACTGATCCACAGCCGGCCCGTGTCCGGCTTGAAATAAAGCCCGCCGCCTGCGTCGATCGTAAGCGGCCAGTCGGCATCGACCGGCTGGTCGATTTCGGCAACGATGACCGTACGCCGTTTCGGCACGATGCCGAGGGGCGGGAGCCCGGCCATGATCGCGAACTCGTCAGCCCAGGCGCCGGCGGCATCCACGAGAATCGGCGCCGCATATGTCCCCGCGGCGGTCTCGACGATCCACAGATGATCGACATGTCGAACGGTCGTCACGCGCGCGTCGGTCAGGATACTGGCCCCCTTATGCCGGGCGGCGGTCAGGAAGCCGGCATGGAGGGCCGCGACGTCGATATCCTGACATTCGGGTTCCCACAGCGACCGGCCGCTCCACTGCGGCGCCAATATCGGCAGCCGCCGGTGCGTAGCCTCGGCGTCCAGACTGTGCGTCGCCACCGGCGCGGCGCGGAAGGATGCGGCCAGCGCGTCGAGGGACGGATCGGCCCGGGCGGCGATGTGCAGCGCGCCGCGCGCGGCGACCAGCGGGCCCGGCGCAACCTCCGGCGGCGGCGCATGGAAGAAGGTCTTCGATGCCGTCGTCAGCGGCTGAACCCTCGGACCGCCATAGGTTTCGGCATAGAACGCGGCGGAGCGCCCGGTCGCGTGGACGCCCGGATGCGATTCGCCCTCCAGCAGAATCGTGCGCGCCGCATCGCCGATGGCCCAGGCGAGGCTGGCCCCGGCGATGCCCGCGCCGACGATGATGATATCGGCGTCCGCCGTCATCGACAGCGCCGATTATCCGGGACGCGTCACGGCAACGCCGCCATGACGTGCGGCCAGAGGCGCGCCTGTACGGGATCGCTGTCCAGCTGCAATTCATGCCGGCCGTCGTCGATGATCTTCAGATTCGCGTGCGACAGGCGGTGCGCGGCGTCGACGATCGCGTCGGCACTGACCACCATTTCGCGCGTACCGACGAATATCGAAACGGGTGTCCCGACCGCCTCCAGCACGCCGGGTTCGCGCAGCGCCGCCATCGATTCGTGCGCCCCGGCCAGCCAGCCCCAGGTCGCGCCGCCCGCGGCGAGCCCCGGCTCCGTTTCGATGAACTCGAATCCTTCGTCGAAGCGCGCACGGTCGCCGGTCAGACGTTCGCGGCGCGCTTCCGATTTATAATCCGGGCCATAGGGCAGTTGACCGGGCGGATAATGCCGCCCGCGGCCGAGGGCGACGTGCAGCCTGGCAAGCCCGCCGAGCAGCCAGGGCGGCGGGCCGCCGCCGATACCGAGCATGGGCGCGAAAAAGACCGCCGAATGGACATCCGCGCGCAGGTGCGGGCGATTGGCCAGCGCGCGCAGCATCATGTGGCCGCCCATGGAATGGCCGACGAGAATCCGCGGCGCGGCATGAGCCGGCGCCGCCCCGAAGATGGTGTCGAAATCGGTTTCCATCCGGTCGAACAGCAGATGGTCGGCCACCGATTCGCGCGCGCTCAGCCCCTGATCGCGCCAGTCGAACGCCGTGATCGCGACGCCGGCCCCCAGGAGCCGGTGATAGCTTTCGGCGTGCCGTTCGATGAAGTCGCGCTTGCCGCCCGCCATGATGGCATGCGCCCTGATCTTGCCGGTCGGCACCCAGTCGACCAGCCGCAGCTGTGCGCCATCGTCGGCCGCTACGAATCGGGTCTTGCCGCCGTCTGGCACGGCGGTGCGCGGCACCGGGTCGAGGCGGGGTCGGTGCGGGCTGGTCGTGGCGGTCGCGATGGTCACTGAGCGACATGGTTACGCCTTCTTCAACATGTCCGTCTATCCCCGCCGTCATGAACGGGGTTTTCGAATGGGGCGCGCTCGTCGCGCTGATGGGGCTGATGCTGTGGACGGTCGTTTCCGACCTGCGTGAGCGGCGCATTCCCAACTGGCTCAACATCGCGGTCGCCATGCTTGCGGTCGTCTACTGGATGGCGCGCGACGTGCCGTTCTGGCCGACCATGGGCCGGCAACTTCTGATCGCCGGCGGCGTCGCGCTCGTCTTCGGATGTCTATGGCTGCGCGGGATGCTGGGTGGCGGCGATCTGAAGCTGCATGTCGCGCTCGCGCTGTGGCTGCCGCTGTTGCCGCTCGTCGAGATGCTGGTGTGGATGGGCCTGGCCGGATTCGTGCTCTCCCTGATCGTCGCGGCCGACCATTACGGCCGCAAGCGCGATGGAAGCCCGCGCGTTCCGTACGGCGTCGCCATCAGTTTCGGAGCCGTCATGGTTCTTGGCGAACCGATTATTAACCGGATCGCGGCATAGCAGGCATCGTAGCGGAGCGCCTCGCTCCGTCCGGGTCACATCAGGGGCATTGGGGTTATGGATATCAAGAAGGTCATCCTGCTGGTGGGTGCGCTTATCGTGGCGGGCATCTCCGCCTTTGCCGTCAGGGCGCTCCTGGGGTCGAACACGGGGAACACCGCGATCGCCGCGCCGGTCATGGAACTCACGGATCCGGAAGGTCCGCAGGTTCTCGTCGCGCAGACGACCCTGCCTCTCGGGACCATCATCACCGCGGAACATTTCAGCCAGCAGCCCTGGCCGGCCGACATGGTCGAAAATAGCTATTTCACGACCGAGGATGGCGGCGAGCAGACGCTGCTCGGCAAGGTCGTGCGCGTCTCCATTACTCAGGGCCAGCCGATCACGAAACGCGGCGTCGTCGGCCCGGGTGAGCGCGGCTTCCTCGCCGCCGTCCTTCGTCCCGGACAGCGGGCGGTCACCGTTCCGCTCGATAATATTTCGGGCGTGGCCGGCTTCATCTTCCCCGGCGATCGCGTCGACATCCTGTTGAACGGCAATGTCGAGGTGAAGAACGAGGACAAGGAAGTCGAGTGGGAATATAAGGTCGCCGAGACCATCGTCCGCAATGTGCGCGTGATTGCGATCGATCAGCGCCTCGATGATGTCGAGGGCCAGGCACAGACCGGCCGCAGCATCACGTTCGAAGTGTCGCCGAAAATGGTCGAGAAGATTGCCGTGGCCCGTGAACTCGGCACGCTGTCCTTCTCGCTGCGGTCGATCGCGGAAACGCGCGCCGAACTGGAGGACGCCATCGCGCGCGGCCTCATCGAGGTCGGCGACGATCAGGATGCCGCGGCGGACCTCGCCATGGAGCTGGCGGCCGAGCAGGTCGCCGATGCGAGCGGCAGCACCTACACGTCGGCGTCAGAAATCTCGCGCTTCGCCGTCGGTGAGAACGGGCCGCAGCGCGTGGTCAGCAAGAACAGCGGCGGTCTGGCCATCGCGGAAGGTCCGAAGGTGCGCGTGACCCGCGGGCCGGCGATCAGCACGGTCAGTATGGCGGACCGGCAGGATGCGCTCGGGGCCATCGCCGGCATGCTCGGCGGTGTGGGCGCCGCGGGCGGCCTAACGACGCCGGGCGCTCTGCCGGCCGGCGGAGACTCTATCAGCCAGGGGGGCGAATAACATCATGGGGCACATTTTCACGAAAGGTGCGCTGAAGGCCGGCGTCGCCGCGGGGATCGCCCTGACGGGCATCGGCATGGCGATCGCACCGATGACCGCCAGCGCGCAGACGGCGCAGACCGTCCTGACGACGCCTGACTCCAGGGTCGAACTTTCGCAGGGCGTCGGTACGCTCGTCACGCTGCCGCGCAAGGTCGCCGACATCTTCGTCGTCAATCCGGCCGTCGCGGACGTGCAGGTGAAGTCGGAACGTCAGATCTACATCTACGGTCAGGGCGCGGGCGAAACCAGCCTTTACGCCACGGATTCAAGCGGCCGGACCATCTACTCGGCCGCCGTGCGCGTCGCGGAGAATGTCGACAATGTCCGCGAGATGCTCCGCCTGTCGCTGCCCGACAGCGACATTCAGGTGAAGACCATGTCGAACATGGTGCTGCTGAACGGCACGGTGAAAAACCCGCGCGATATTGCCGCCGCCACCCGCTATCTCGAGCTGCTGATGGGCGATGATCTCGTCATCGTCAATCAGCTGGAAGCGGCCGTTCCGGCGCAGGTCAATCTGAAGGTGCAGTTCGCCGAGGTCAGCCGCGATATTCTGAAAACGTTCGGCGTCAATCTGACCGCGCTGGGCGACGAAGGCTTTCTGTTCGGCTTCTTTCGCGGCCGTCCGGAGGCGATCGATATTGGCGAGCCCGCCGCCGATGCCCTGGGTAATCTTGTGCGGACCATCACGTTCACGCCGCCAGGTATCGGAACCGGTCTCGGCCTTTTCGATCGCTTCGGCGGTACGGATGTCGGCGGGTTCATCGACGCGCTGGAGCAGGATGGCCTCATCACGCTTCTCGCCGAGCCGAACCTGACCGCCCTGTCGGGCGAAACCGCCAGCTTCCTGGCGGGCGGTGAATTTCCGATCGCGGTTTCGGACGGCGATGGCGGTATCAGCGTCGAATTCAAGCAGTTCGGTGTCGGCCTGGCGTTCACGCCGACCGTGATCGACGACAACCGCATCTCCATGCGCGTGCGTCCGGAAGTGTCCGAGCTTAGCGAGGCGGGCGCCATCCGGCTCGACAGCATCTCGATCCCGGCGCTGTCGGTCAGGCGGGCGGAAACGTCCGTGGAACTCGGGTCCGGTCAGAGCTTCGTGCTTGGAGGTCTCGTCAGGAACAGCTTCACGACATCGCAGGAAAAAACGCCGTTTCTGGGCGACATTCCCATTCTTGGCGCGCTCTTCAAGTCGGACAGTTTCCGCCGCAACGAATCGGAGCTGGTCATCATCATCACGCCTTATCTCGTGAAACCGGTGAACGGACGTCTTGCGCTTCCGACCGATGGCCTTCGGGCACCGTCCGATGCGGAGCGTTGGCTCCTCGGCCGTACCTACGCGTCGTCCGACAAGCCGATTCCGGAAACCAATGCGACTTATGCGCCGCCGACCGCTGCGCCTGCAGCCGGATCCGGTGCTGCGGCACCCGGCTTCTCGATGCAGCGATAGCATCCGCGCGAAAAGGACAAGGATCATGACGATTATCAAGACCATTTCACTGCCGATCCTCGGCGCCGCGCTGACGCTGGGTCTCGGGGCCTGCCAGCGTCCTGGAACGGCCAGTCCAGAAGTTGCGAGCGAGCATATGCCGGTCGTCTATCAGGACGTCATGACCGTCGACGTGCGGCTGGCGCCCGACGGTAGCATTCCGGAGCGCGAGCTGACACGTCTGGACGAGTGGCTGGACGCCGTCGACGTCCGTTATGGCGACCGCGTGTCGCTCGACAGCGGTGACGAGCCGGCCTTCGACCGCCGTCAGAAGCAGGTCGCGGGACTGCTATCTCAGCGCAGCCTGCTGATGGCCGAG
>JBCCAC010000056.1:0-9824 GCA_039815015.1 Pseudomonadota bacterium
CGCCGCCAGCGCCCAGCCCCGATCAGGGTCGGGCGTCGCCGTCAGATAATCCGCGATCAGCTTGATCTTCGCATTGCGCGACCGCGTGTAGACGAGACGCTCGAGAAGGTCGGCGAAGGGTTTCATCCTGCATTTCCAGCGCCCGTTTGCGGCCGTGATTGACAATTGTTTCTATAATCTTCTATATCTATAAAAATAGAAAAAAGGAGATTATAGAAATGAGAACGATTCAAGTGTCGACGGATACCTTCGCAGCGATCTGGGCTGCGCGAGAAAACGAAGAAACAAACGAGAATGACATTTTGGAGCGCATTCTCGGTTGTGCGAGTTCGGGTCGAGAAAGGCGGAGCGTTGCTCAGACCGAAGGGTCGGCCGGCATCGGTTTTGATGATCGACGAAACAATGTGCGCTTTCCCGAAGGGTTTACCGTGTTTCGTAATTATAAGGGGAATAGATACGAGGCCGTTGCATCGGATGGTCGCTGGCACCGTAAAGATACAGGGAAGTCCTTTGCTAGCCTCAATCAGCTTAGCCTTTCGATAACTGATGTATCTGAAAACGTTTGGGTAAACTGGAGCTATCGAAACAAAAACGGCCATGTGAATATGATTTCCGCGCTCCGAAGCTAGCTCACTCATCCTCGTCCTCCCGCCCGTCGAGGTTCAGCGCGCACGCCTTGATCTGCCGGGTCGCGCACCAGTGAATCAGTGCGTCTTCGCGGCCGTGCGTGACCCAGATTTCCTTCGCACGCACGTCCTGAATGGTCTGCGTCAGCTCGTCCCAGTCGGCATGATCGGAGAGAATGATGGGGAGTTCGACGTTTCGCTGCCGCGCGCGCTGGCGGATGCGCATCCAGCCGGATGCCATGGCGGTGATCGGGTCGGGCAGGCGGCGGATCCAGCGATCGTTCAGCGCGCCTGGCGGGCAGATGATGATCTGGTCTTTCAGATCGTCCTTCTTGAGGCCCGTCGCCAGCACGAGTTCACCGAGGTCGACGCCCAGGTCCTGGTAGAGCGCGCAGAGCTTTGCCTGCGCGCCGTGAATGTAGATCGGGCCGTCACGGCCAAGTTCGCGCAGATGCTTGATGACCCGCTGGGCCTTGCCGAGGGCGTAGGCCCCGATCAGCAGGCATCGGCCCGGATTGTCCTCCAGCGCCTTCAGCGCTTTCTCGACCTCGTCCTCCGTATCCGGGTGGCGGAAGACCGGCAGGCCGAACGTCGCTTCGGTGATGAAGACATCGCAGGGGACGACTTCGAACGGCGCGCAGGTCGGGTCGGGGCGGCGCTTGTAATCGCCCGATGCGACGATGCGCTCGCCGCGATAATCCATGACGATCTGCGCCGATCCGAGGACATGACCCGCGGGCACGAAGCCGACGTCGACCTCGCCGATGCGTACCACTTCGCCATGTTCGACGGGCGTCGCTCTGGCATATTCGCCGTAGCGGGTTTCCATAATGGCGATGGTTTCGGGCGTCGCCATGACATGGGCATGACCGGCGCGGGCGTGGTCGGCATGGCCGTGTGTCACCACGGCGACGTCCTGCGGTTCGGCGGGGTCGATCCAGAATCCGCCGGGCTCGACGTAAATTCCGGTGGGGTGCGGAGTGATCCAGTCGCCGAGGCTCGCCATGTGCGAAGAAGCGGACGCGGCGAACGTTGGTTCCCTCGTCAGTTCTTGGCGAGCGCGACCGCTTGGCGCGTCAGCGTCTCGATCCGGCCCCAGTCGGCCGCCGCGATCATGTCCGCCGGTACCATCCAGCTGCCGCCACAGGCGAGAACGCCGGGCAGCGCCAGATAATCGCGCAGATTGTCCGGCGTGATCCCGCCCGTCGGTACGAAGCGCACATCATGATACGGGCCGGACAGCGCCTTGATCGTCCGCACGCCGCCATAAGCCTCGGCGGGGAAGAACTTCACGGTGTCGAGGCCGAAGCCGAGCGCCCTTTCGATGTCGCCGGGTGTGCAGGTTCCCGGCACGATCGGCACGCCGTGGTCCTGCGCCCAGCCGACGGTGCGATCGGAAAGACCCGGCGAGATCAGAAATGCAGCGCCCGCATCGCGTGCAGCGACCGCCTGATCCGGGGTCAGTACCGTGCCGGCACCGACGAGAAGATCCGGCGCCGCCTTGCGCATGGCCCGGATCGCGTCCGCCGCTGCCGGGGTTCGCAGCGTAATTTCCGCTACCGGCAACCCGCCGGCGATCAGCGCGCGGGCGAGACCGGGTGCGGTCGCGACGTCCTCGATGGTGATGACGGGAATGACGCGATGGGCGGTCAGACGCGCGAGAACGGGATCTGATGACGGCATCGACGGCTCCTTCGCCTTTCGAAGCGTCCCTCGACTTCGCTTTGGATGGTGAGATGCGAAATGTCCGAGGGCACCAGGCGGCTGCACGCCACTCCTATCCAATCATCCCGAGCGAAGTCGAGGGACGCACAATGTCGAAACGCGTTTTTCGCGGACCCGCAAACCTTCCCGGTGCATTGCCTTTCCGTGACCGGCCTTCCCGCACAGATCACCGACTGGTTCGCCGCACGCGCGTGGCGTCTGCGTGACCATCAGGCGGAGATGATCGAGGCGGCGCGCGCCGGAGAGGACGCACTGCTCGTCGCCGCAACGGGCGCCGGCAAGACGCTCGCCGGCTTCCTCGCCTCCATCGCCGAACTGATCGAGGATCCGCAGGAGGGGCTTCACACGCTTTACGTGTCGCCGCTGAAGGCCCTGGCGGTCGACGTGCAGCGCAATCTCGTCGAACCGATCGAGGAGATGGGCCTTGATATCCGCGTCGAGACGCGCACCGGCGACACGCCGTCCGATCGCAGGGCGCGGCAGCGGACGACGCCGCCCAATTTCCTGCTGACGACGCCGGAAAGCCTGTCGCTCCTCCTCTCCTATCCCGACGCTGAGCGCATGTTCGCGTCCCTCAAGACCATCATCGTCGACGAAGTGCACGCTTTTGCACCGACGAAGCGCGGCGACCTCCTCGCCCTCTCCATGTCGCGCCTGCAAAAGCTCGCGCCCGCGCTTCGCCGCGTCGCGCTGACCGCTACCGTGCGCGATCCGGACGGTTTTCGCGGCTGGCTGTCGCCCGATGGCGATTACGAGGCCGTGCGCCTGGTGGAGGGCGAGACCGCCGCACCGCCCGAGATCCGTATCCTGCTGCCCGAAGACCGCGTGCCCTGGTCGGGCCATTCCGGCCGCTATGCCGCGCGGCAGGTATTCGAGGAGATCAAGAGCCATCGCCTGACGCTCGTCTTCTGCAACACCCGCAGCCTCGCCGAACTGATCTTTCAGGACATCTGGGAGGTGAACGAGGAGAACCTTCCCATCGGCGTCCATCACGGCTCGCTGGGGCGGGAGGCGCGGCGCAAGGTCGAGGCGGCGATGGCGGCCGGCAAACTGCGCGGCCTCGTCTGTACCGCCAGCCTCGATCTCGGCGTTGACTGGGGCGATGTCGATCTCGTCGTTCAGATGGGCGCGCAGAAGGGCGCCTCGCGCCTCCTGCAGCGCACCGGCCGCGCCAACCACCGTATGGACGAGGCGTCCGAAGCGATCATCGTCCCCGGCAACCGCTTCGAATATCTGGAAGCGCAGGCGGCGCTCGATGCCGTGGCCGACCGGGAACTCGACGAGGACGTCTGGCGGTCTGGCGCGCTGGATGTTCTCGCCCAGCACATCATGGCCTGCGCCTGCGCCGAACCGTTCACGGCCGACGACATGTTCGCCGAAGTCCGGACGGCCGCACCCTATGCGACGCTCGACCGCGATACATTCGACCGTACCCTGTCGTTCATAGAATCCGGCGGCTACAGTTTGCGCGCCTATGACCAGTACAAGCGCATCCGGCAGGGCGCGGACGGCCTCTGGCGCATTTCACACCCGCGTTTCGCCAAACAGCATCGCCTGAACGCCGGCATCATCGTCGATGCGCCGGTTCTCGACGTGCGTTTCCGCAACGGCCGAAAATTGGGCACGGTGGAGGAATATTTCGCCTCGACCCTGTCGCCGGGCGACAGTTTCTATTTCTCCGGCGTGCCGCTGGAGGTCGAGGGCATCAAGGACGCCGACCTTCTCGTAAAGGCCACCACGAAGCCCGCACGCGTACCCACCTATGTCGGCACCCGCATGCCGCTGACGACCAGCCTGTCGCACCGGGTTCGCACCTTTCTCCACGACCGGGAGCAATGGCGACGATTTCCCGCCGATGTGCAGGAATGGCTGGAGGTGCAGCAGGAGCGCTCCATACTCCCCGCGCCGGACGAGCTTCTCGTCGAGACCTTTCCGCGCGACGGCCGCCATTATCTCGTCGCCTACAGTTTCGAAGGCTGGAACGCGCATCAGTCGCTCGGCATGCTCGTGACGCGGCGCATGGAATCGCGCGGCCTGAAGCCGATCGGATTCGTCTCCAACGACTATGCGCTCGCCTGTTTCAGCGTGGAACCGGTCGAGGATCCGCGTCCGCTCTTTTCGCCCGACATATTGGAGGACGAGCTGGTCGAGTGGATCCAGTCCTCGCACCTCCTGAAGCGCGCGTTCCGCGAGGTCGCGGTGGTCGGCGGCCTCATCGAACGGCACATTCCCGGCAAGCGCAAGACCGGGCGTCAGGTCACATTCTCGACCGATCTCATCTATGACGTCCTCCGCAAATATGAGCCCGATCATATGCTGCTGAATGCCGCCTGGGAGGACGCGAAGGGCAGGATGACCGACATCGACCGGCTGGCCAATCTTCTCGAACGCGCGCCGACGACCATGGTCCATCATGCGCTCGACCGTGTCAGCCCGCTCGCCGTGCCCGTTCTCGTCCTCATCGGCCGTGAGAAGATCGCCATGGGTTCGGCAGACGACGAATTGCTGCTGGAGGCCGAGGCACTTGCCGAAGAGGCCATGCGACGTGGCTGACGCTTGACGCGGGCGCGCGGGATCGGCCTTTTCCCTCGCGTAGCTATCTCTGCTAGGTGGGGTGTCATGATGAAGCTTTCGGAACGCGGCGGTATATTGATCGGGCTCGCAATCATCGCGATGGCCGCGGCACCGGTCCCGCCCGTGCCCGGATCTCCCGCCGAAATGTCGACCGCACCGGCGACCGGTCTCGCCCAGCCGTTCGCGGCCGACGAAGACACCGAGACGCTCGCCATAGATCTCGACCAGACCCAGCGCATGACCGTACCCGTCACGATCAATGGCGAAGGCCCGTTCCCCTTCGTGATCGATACGGGCGCCGAGCGCACGTTCGTCAGCGAGGAACTGGCGGCGCGTCTGGGGCTGGTGGCCGAGGACGAAATCAGCATCCAGACCGTCTCCGGCACCTATAGCGTGCCGCTCATTCCGGATGCCGACATACTCGTCTCCGGCAACGCCCAGCAATCCGTCGAAATGCCTATCCTGCCGCGGCGCAGCCTGGGTGCCGAAGGCATATTGGGCCTCGATACGCTGGCGAACACGCACATTCTTTTCGATATCGCCGAGCGCACCATGGCGGTGCGGCCTTCCGCGCCGGCGGAGAAGAAGAAACGCCGTGAGCGGCTGGAACCCGGCACGATCGTCGTCACCGCCGAGCGCCGGCACGGCCGGTTGATTTTTACCGAAGCGAAGATGAACGGCGTCGAGGTCGGCATCGTTCTCGATACCGGCGCGGAAATGAGCCTCGGTAATCTCGCGCTCCGCAACGCCCTCCTCAAGAAGCGCCGGGAAGAGGAAGACGGGATCGAACTTATCGACGTGATGGGCGTCTCGCTCGATGCGGAACTCGGTCGCGTACGACGGCTCGTTCTCGACGATCTCATGATCCGCGGCGGCGTCGTCGCCTTCAGCGATGCGCCCGTCTTTGCAAAGCTCGACATGGACGACGCGCCCGCGCTTCTTCTCGGTATGGAAACCATGCGCGCATTCGAGGCGGTTTCGGTCGACTTTCCAAAGCGTCAGGTTCGCTTTCAGCTTCCGGCAACGGCAGTGAAAAAATACGGCCTGCGCCACAATTGCGGCGGTACGCGGATCACGCGCTATGGCTGTTGACGAGGGCAGGGGCCACGCCGCATAGGTGCGATATGGTTCCCCTTTCGTTCGCTGGTCATGATCTGACGCCGCTGCCCGAAAGCGCGCTTTGGTGGCCGGCGCGGCGCGCGCTTCTCGTCGCCGATCTGCACCTCGAAAAGGCCAGCTGGTTCGCCGCGCGCGGTCAGATGTTGCCGCCCTATGACAGCCACAAGACGCTCGACGATCTCGCCGCGCTCGTCGAGCGGATGGGCGCGCAGGAAGTCTGGTGCCTGGGCGACAGTTTTCATGATCGCCACGGTTGCGATCGTCTACCGTCCGATGCGCGGGGACTCCTCGAACGGCTGACTGCGACGGTGCGCTGGACCTGGATCACCGGCAATCATGATCCGATCGGGACGGGCGGCGAAACGCTTTGCGGCGGCCGGGTCATGACCGAGGCGGTCGTCGACGGCCTCCTCTTTCGTCACGAGGCGGACCCGCGCGAGACGCGGCCCGAACTCTCCGGACACTTCCATCCCAAATTGCGCCTGACACTGCGCGGCCGCCGCCTGTCGCGCCGCTGCTATGTCGTGTCGAGCCGCAAGATCATCCTTCCCGCCTTCGGCGCGTTGACCGGCGGCCTCGACGCCGCCGCGCCGCCGATCCTTCGCGCCATGGGCGGGCCGGTATCCGGTGATGACAGTGTCGACGCCCTCGTCCCGGCGGCCGGGCGCCTGCTCAGGTTCCCGCTCGCCGCCTGACCGCCTTCGCGAAAGCGTCAGGCAGTGCCGGGCCGCCATTCGCGCTAAGCCGTCGGCATGAACCAGATGACGACTGCGACCCGCCCGGCCACAGAGCCCGAAACGCCCTTTCCCGGCTGGTCGACCGACCGTCTCGACGACCGCATCGTCAATCCGGACATCTATGCCGAGCCCGGCGCCATTCACGCCGTCTATCGGGAACTGCGCGAGACCGATGCCATTCACTGGACCGAACCGGCCGGCTTTCGCCCTTTCTGGTCGATCACGAAACATGACGACATTCGCACCATTTCCAAGGCGAACGACCGCTTCATCAACGCCGAGCGCACCTATCTGACGCCCTATGAAACCGAATCCTGGATCAAGGAGACGACGGGCGACAGTCATCTGTTCCGCACGCTCGTCGATCTCGACGATCCGCTGCACCGCAGCCTGCGCGCCGTCACCAATGACTGGTTCCAGCCCAAGAACCTTAAGGTCATGGAAGCGAACATTCGCCAGATCGCCCGTGATCATGTCGAGCGGATGGCCGGCATGGGCGGCGAATGCGATTTCGTGAACGAGGTGTCGCTCTGGTATCCCCTGCGCGTCATCATGCACATTCTCGGCCTGCCCGCGTCGGAGGAGACGTGGATGCTGAAAATGACGCAGGAGATGTTCGGATCGGGCGACCCCGACGTCATTGCGCGTTCGGAAAAGTTGACGCGCGGTGCCGGCGCCTCCGGGGGCGAAGCGGTCGATGTCACCAAATTGGCGGCGGAAGTCGCCGAATATTTCGGCGCTATCATCGTCGACCGGCAGTCAAACCCGAAGGATGATGTGTCCACCGTCATCGCCCATGCGCAGGTGGACGGCGCGCCCATCGATCTTCGCCACGCGCTCAGCTATTTCGCCATCATCGCGACCGCTGGCCATGATACGACGTCCAGCTCCACCGCCGCGGGTCTCCACCAGATGATCGAAAACCCCGATCAGCTGGCGGCATTCAGGGCCGACCCGTCTCTCGCGCCGCGCGCCGTCGAGGAATCCATACGCTGGGAAACCCCGGTCAAGCATTTCATGCGCACCGCCACCGAAGACACCCGGATCGGCGACAAGGTCATCAAGGCGGGCGATGCCTGCACGCTGTTCTACTGGTCCGGCAATCGCGATGCGGATGTCTTCGCGGCGGCGGACCGTTTTGACATCACCCGGACCCCGAACCCGCAGATCGCCTTCGGCCACGGCGTGCACCAATGTCTCGGCCTGCACCTCGCGCGTATGGAGATGCGCATTCTCTATGAAGAACTGCTGCCGCGCCTCGATCATATCGAGCTGACGGGCGACCCGGCCTGGACCCGATCCAACTTCGTCAGCGGCCTCAAGACGCTGCCGATCCGCTACCGGATGCGCGATTAGCCGAACCATAAACGCGGATCCCACCATCCCTCGACCGCGCTCGGGGTGATGAGGATAACGCTGTATGAAAGACAAGGGACACCCATGCGCACCGATCCCGCTCGCCATGATCCGGCGACCTATCCGTTCACGCTCGACATCCATCCGCGCTATGGCGACATGGATACCAACGCCCATCTCAACAATGTGGCCTTCGCGCGCTATTTCGAGGAGGGTCGCGTGCGCCTTCACCAGCACCTTCGCGACCGGCATCCTGCGCTCGACGGACCGCGCGCCATCATCGCCAATGTGACCATCGACTATCTGGCGGAAGGCGGCTGGCCGGATACCTGCAGGCTGGGCGCGGGCGTCGCGCATGTCGGGAACAGTTCCTATCGTATCGGCATGGCGCTGTTTCAGGCGGACGCGTGCATCGCCCTTTGCGAGTCCACCGTCGTCCACCGGGCCGCGGGCGGTCCCGGCGGCGCACCGCTGCACGCTAGCCTGCGCGCCGCGCTCGAAGGGCTGCGCCTGGCCGCGTCAGCCATTTGAAGCGCGCGATCAGGAACCCGCCGGCGAGGATGCTGGCGATGATGATCGCCCACACCAGCCCGTTCAGGCCCAGGCCCATCGGGATCGCTAGCCACCAGCCGAGCGGCAGCATCACGCCGACATAGCTGATCGTATGCGTCAGCGTCGGCAGCCAGACATCGTCCATGGCCCGCAGCGCATTCGCCGCCACGACCTGCACCCCGTCCATCGTGAAGAACAGCGTCGCCAGCCCGATGGCCGGCACGACGAGCGCGATCAGATCCGCCTCCGTCGCATAGGCGCGGCCGATCAGATCGTCCGCCAGCCAGACGACCAACGCGATCCCGGTCAGGAGCGCGGCGGTGAAGCCGATCCCTAGCCAGCCGTTCGCGCGCACTTCGTCGAAATTCCGCGCGCCGAAGCCATTCCCCACCAGCACCGCCGTCGCCGCGGCGATCCCCAGCGGGACCATGAAAACGAGCGCGGCGAGATTGAGGAGAATCGCAAAACCGGCGACCGTCAGTCCGGCGATCCACCCGGCCATGATGTTCATGCCGGCAAATCCCACCGTCTCCACGAACAGCGAACCCGCCGAGGCCGTGCCGATGCGTAAGAGGTCGTGCCAATAGCGCTTCGCCGCGCGCACGGTCAGGCCGAATTCGCGCCGTGCCGCCGGCCACAGGATGATGAACGCCAATATGCCGATCATATAGGCCGCGCGGGAGCCGAACGTCGCCCAGCCAGCCGCGACGGCGCCGTCCACCGGAAAGGGCGAGCCGCCCGGCACCATCCAGACGTCGAGGAAGATGTTGACGATATTGGCGCTCCACATGATCCACATGGCGGGCAGGGGCCGCTTCAACGCCTCCAGCCAGAACTGCCCGGCCACCGCGATCAGATAGGCGGGCAGCGACAGCGCGAAGATCCGCATCGCCGCCGCGCTTTCCGTCGCGAGCGGGCCCTCCAGCCGCATCACGCCCATTAGCCAGTCAGCGCTCGCATAAAGACCCCAGCTGGACAGGACGCCGACGATGGCCGCGAAGATCAGCCCCCGCCGCAGAACGGCGCCAGCCTCCGCCTGTCGCCCCTCGCCATATAATTGTGCGGTCAGTACCTGCACGCCCAGCAGCAACCCTACGCCCGTCGTTATGACGACCATCGTCGGCGCCCAGCCGAG
>JBCCAC010000404.1:0-2223 GCA_039815015.1 Pseudomonadota bacterium
GGAAACCGGTGCGATCGTCGCCGCGCTGACCACCAGCACTCCGGAGGCGCCCGGATCGGAACGGAACTGGGACTATCGCTACTGCTGGATCCGCGATTCCTACTACACGGTACAGGCGCTGAATGGGCTCGGTGCGCTGGACGTTCTGGAGAAGTATCTCGGCTATCTGAGGAACATCGTCGACAGCGCCGCGGGCGGCCAGGTGCAGCCGCTCTATTCGGTAATGGGCGAGGGCGAGCTGGAAGAAAGCGTGGCCGCGGACCTCGCCGGCTATCGCGGCATGGGGCCGGTCCGCATCGGCAACGCCGCCTATACCCAGACCCAGCACGACGCCTATGGCCAGATCGTGCTGCCGACCGTGCAGGGGTTCTTCGACCGGCGGCTGTTTCGTATGGCCGACGAGCGCGACTTCGAAAGTCTGGAAAGCGTCGGCGACACGGCCTGGCAAATGCACGACAAGCCAGATGCCGGCCTGTGGGAATTTCGCACGCGGCAGGAAGTGCACACTTATTCCAGCGTCATGAGCTGGGCCGCATGCGACCGGCTGGCGAACGTCGCCGCGCTGCTTGGGCGCGAAGACCGGGAGCAGCACTGGCGGTCGCGCGCGGATCATATTCGCAAGACCATCGAGCAGCAGGCCTGGTACGAAGAGGGCGGCCACTACGCCTCCGCATTCGGTGGCAAGGACCTCGATGCCAGCCTGCTCCAGATGGTGGAATTGCGCTTTCTGTCTTCGGACGATCCCAAATTCGCCGCCACATTCGCCGCGATCGAAAAGGAACTGCGCCGCGGCGAGCATATGCTGCGCTATGCGGCGGAGGATGATTTCGGAACGCCGGAAACCGCGTTCAACATCTGCACTTTCTGGCTGATCGAGGCGCTGCACCTGGCCGGCCGAACGGGCGAAGCCTGCGGCCTGTTCGCGAAGATGCTGGCGCACCGCACGCCGTCCGGGCTGCTTTCGGAGGATATGGACTTCGATAATGGCGAGCTGTGGGGCAATTTCCCGCAGACCTATTCGCTCGTCGGCATCATCAACTGTGCGACGCTTTTGTCCCGCAAGTGGAGCACCGTCCGATGAACCGCCTGATCGTCGTCTCGAATCGCGTTTCCGTACCCAAGGCGCGCGGGGCCGCCGGTGCGCAGGGCGGTCTGGCCGTCGCACTGGGCGCTGCGCTGCGCGAACATCGCGGCATGTGGTTCGGCTGGTCCGGCGAGGCGACCGACACGTTCAGCGGCAAGCTCGACATGCAGCGTGCCGACGGCGTGACGACGGCGACGATCGATCTCGAACAGCAGGACATCGACGAATATTACAACGGCTATGCGAACCGCACCCTGTGGCCGCTCTTCCATTTCCGCATCGACCTTGCCGAATATGAGCAGGAGTTCGGCCGCGGCTATGAGCGCGTCAATGAACGTTTCGCCGAGGCGCTCTATCCGCTGACCGAGCCCGACGACGTCATCTGGGTGCACGATTATCATCTGATCCCGCTGGGCGAGCGATTGCGTGCGAAGGGCGCGAAGAACCGCATCGGCTTTTTCCTCCACATTCCCTGGCCGCCGACGCGCCTGTTCGTCTCGCTGCCGTTCCACGAACGCCTCGTCAGGACCATGCTGGAATATGACCTGGTCGGCTTCCAGACGCGCGAGTGGCTGGAGAGCTTCCTCCATTATTGCGAGAAGGAGCTCGGGGCCGAGATCGAGGCGGACGGGACCATCCGCTTCGACGGCCGCACCGTGACGGCGCGCGCCTATCCGATCGGGCTGGACTATCAGGAATTTATGGCGGCCGGCGACAGCGGCGTCGCGCGCAACGCCGAACAGCGCGTCCTGTCGAGCGCACGGCGGCGCTACGTCACGATCGGCGTCGACCGGCTGGACTATTCGAAGGGCCTGCCGGAACGGTTCGACGCCATCGGCCGCTTCTTCGACACCTGGCCGGAGGCGACCGACGAGGCCGTCTTCATCCAGATCGCACCGCCCAGCCGCGAGGATGTCAAATCCTATCAGGACATTCGCGACCTCCTGGAAGCCAAGACCGGACAGATCAACGGCGCGCGGTCGGAGGTGGACATCGTCCCCATCCGCTACGTCAACAAGGGCTATCCGCGGCAGGAACTGTTCGGCTTCTACCGCGCGGCGAAGATCGGGCTGGTCACGCCGCTGCGCGACGGCATGAACCTGGTTGCCAAGGAATATGTCGCCGCGCAGGATCCCGAA
>JBCCAC010000376.1:0-2558 GCA_039815015.1 Pseudomonadota bacterium
CCGCACAGCCGGTGATGTGCCCGCCGGTGCCCACGCCCGTTACGATGGCGTCGAGGCCGCCCGATTTGAAATCCCTGAGAATTTCCTGCGACGTCACGTCCGTATGCACCTTGACGTTCGCCGGATTGTCGAACTGTTGCGGCATCCAGGCGCCATCGGTTTCTTCGACCAGCTCCTGCGCCCGCTCGATCGCGCCCTTCATGCCCTTGGCCTTGTCGGTAAGATCGAAGGTCGCGCCGTAGGCAAGCATCAGGCGACGGCGCTCGACCGACATCGATTCCGGCATGCAGAGGACGAGCTTGTAGCCCTTCACGGCCGCGACCATGGCGAGGCCGACGCCGGTATTCCCCGATGTCGGTTCGATGATGGTCCCGCCGGGTTTCAGCGCGCCCGACGCCTCGGCATCCTCGACCATGGCGAGTGCGATACGGTCCTTGATGGAGCCGCCGGGGTTTGCGCGTTCCGACTTGATCCACACATGATGGTCCGGGAACAGCCGCTGCATCCGGATGTGCGGCGTGTTGCCGATCGTCTCGAGAATGGTGTCGGCGATCATGTGCTGGGCTCCTCCATGGGCTTGTCGGATATCAATTCATCGGGCGGCGCGAAGCTCCGCGCACGTCGCAGTTCGGGGAACAGGCCCGTATAGGCCGCGACGGTCAGAAGCGCGCCGGCACCGCCCGTTACGACGGCAGCGATCGGACCTATGATAGAGGCGAGCGTGCCGGAAAAGAAATCGCCAAATTCATTGGAGGCGCTGATCGTCAACAGCGATACCGAGGAGACGCGGCCGCGCTTGTCGTCGGGCGTGTGCAGCTGGATCAGCGACTGGCGGATATAGACGCTGAACATGTCGGCCGCGCCCACGACGAACAGGGCGGCCAGCGATAGCGGCATCGACGTGGAAATGCCGAAGACGATGGTGGCGACGGCAAAGACGGCGACGGCGCCCAGCATCAGCGGTCCGACCTGCCGCTCGATGGGCCGGAAACTGAACCAGAGCGCGGTCACGGTCGCGCCGACGGCCGGGGCGGCCGCAAGCTGGCTGAGACCCTCGGCCCCCACCATCAGAATATCGCGCGCATAGACGGGAAACAGCGCCGTCGCGCCTGCCAGGAACACGGCGAAAAGGTCGAGCGTGATGGACCCGAGGACGACCTTGTTATCGCGCACATAGGCGAGGCCTTCGACGATCTGCTTCAAGGGTTTGCGCGCGCCGAGAATCGCCGGCTTCGGCACATGGCCGATCAGCGATAGCGCGGTGAAGGAGGTCGCGAACAGTGCGACCGTCACCGCATAGGGCAGGGCGGGATCGACGGCGTAGAGATACCCGCCGATGGCCGGGCCGACGATGGCGCCCGACTGCCAGCTGATCGAGGACAGGGCGATGGCCGTCGGCAGGACCGCCTTCGGTACCAGATTGGGCGCGAGCGCCGACAGGGCCGGCCCGGCAAGACCTCGGCCGACGCCGAGCAGAATGGCGACGCCGAACAGGATAGGAAGGCTGATTGCGTCCAGATAGGTGGCGACGCCCAGAATGGCGGCACACAGCCCCTGCAAGGCAATCATGGCGCGCGCGACGTTGCGCCGGTCGGCGGCGAGCCCTGCAAAGGGCGTCAACGCGAAGAGCGGCAGGAATTGGAGAAGGCCGATGAGGGCGAGCTGGGCCGAAGAGGCCTCGACGCTCATGCCGGCATCGCGCGCGATGTTGTAGGCTTGCCAGCCGATGATGAGCAGCATGGCATATTGCGCCAGCGTCATCGCCAGGCGCGACACCCAGAATGCGCGAAAATTCGCGATCCGGAACGGGTGTGGCGGTTTAGGTTCGGGAGCGGGTGAAGGAGTCACGCCCGCTCCCTAGCCATGGCCGGGACAAAAGCCCATCGGCCGATTGGTGGATGATCCGTCCAGGATCAGATCAGCGGGCGTCGATATCCTCGCCGATCAGTTTGCCGCCGAGCAAAATCTGGCGACGGCGTGACTGGCGCAGGTCAAGAAGCGCCTTGCGCCGGTCCGTTTCGAGCTGTGAGACTTGATTGCGCAGCAGGTTCACGTCCTGACCGGATGAGGGATTGGCTTCCGCCAGCGCCAGCTGCGATCTCGCGCGCAGGAAGCGGTCTTCGTTCTTATCGAGCCACTCGAGCGCATTATATTCTCTGCGAACCTGCAGATTATATCGCTTCTGCTCGCCCGGATCGAGAATGTCGGGGCGTTCGACCTTGGTTTCATATCCATTGGCCACTGTCGCGGCCTGCGCAAGCGCGGGCGCGGCGGGTGCCAGGATGGCAAGTGCGGCGCCGAGCGCCAAGGCTTTCATCGGTTTCATGATGTCATGTCCTTTCTTTGGCTTCAGCATCATTAGTTGAGGACGAGTTCGTTCGTTCGTTCCGTCGTCCCGGGGTCCGCAGGCAGGATAGCCGCGAAATCTATGTCGGAAGGCGTGCCGTTCGCGATGCAGCACAGGTGCCGCAACTTCCAATTCCCCGGCAGTTGATGATGGTCGCTCCGGGGTTGTGAACGGGGACACCATGCTTCAGGAGTACGGAACGCAAGTTGGC
>JBCCAC010000130.1:0-6857 GCA_039815015.1 Pseudomonadota bacterium
CGATCGCGATACTGGCGACGGCGGCAAGGAGAAAGGCGCGGGTCATCGATTTGGCTCCGGAATGGCGTGGGTTCGGCGGCAATCTACGGAGCGCGCCTTGTGATAATATATCATCAAGGGTCAAGGCGCTTCGCAAGCCGGGGCTTTCTTCGCTTGGAACCTGTGACTAGAAAGCCACGCATGGACATTTCAAAGATCGCCATCGGCGACGATCCGCCCCGCGACATCAACGTCATCATCGAGGTTCCCGTCGGCGGCGAACCGGTGAAATATGAATTCGACAAGGCGTCCGGCGCGTTGTTCGTCGACCGAATTCTGCATACCCCGATGCGCTATCCGACCAATTACGGTTTCATCCCGCACACGCTGTCGCCGGATGGCGATCCGCTCGATGCGATGGTCGTCGCGCGCTCGCCCTTCATTCCCGGCTGCGTCGTCAAATGCCGCCCGATCGCGGTCCTGATGCTGGAGGACGAAATGGGCGGCGACGAGAAGGTTCTGGCGGTGCCCGTCGAAACCACCTTCCCCTATTACAACCGTGTCGGCGAACGCAGCGACCTGCCGCACATCGTCATGCAGCAGATCGAACATTTCTTCACGCATTACAAGGATCTGGAAAGCGAGAAGTGGGTCCGCGTCGGCAAGTGGGAAGACCGCGAGACCGCCGAGCGCATCGTCACTGAATCGATCGAACGGGCGCAGGGCGCCAAGTAGCCCGGCGAGGCACTTCCTTGGACGCGCTCACGCATGGACAGTGCGGCGTGGACAACGCCATATAAACAGCGCCGCATGCCATCCCATCTAGACGTTCCGGTTGCGTAAGAGGACCAAGCCATGATCGCCAGAACCATCAGGACCGCCGCCGCGGCCGCGCTTCCCTTTGCCATCCTCATGGCCGGCGGCGCCATCGCGCAGAATTCGCAGCCGTCGGAGCCCGCGGTCGTCCCCGAAACGCTGCCGGCGCGCGACGTGCCCTATCCGGGCGTCATGCGCCTCGACGTCGACGCCAGCGACGTCCGCCGCGGCATCTGGCGCGTGCGTCAGACCATACCGGTCGCCGCGCCGGGACCGATGACCTTGCGCTACCCCGAATATCTGCCCGGCAAGCACGCGCCGCGCGGCGAGATCAACCGGCTGGCCGGACTGAAGATCGGCGCGAACGGTACGCCGGTGCCGTGGCGGCGCGATCCGCTCGACGTCTACGCCTTCATGATCGACGTGCCGGACGGCGCCGATGCGCTCGACCTGTCGTTCGAATTCCTGTCGCCGACGGATCCGAAACAGGGCCGCGTCGTCGCCGCGCCGGCCATGCTAAATATTCAGTGGGAGGACGTCGCCCTCTATCCGGCCGGTCATTACACGCGGCAGATCCGCGTGGTGCCGTCGCTGACGCTACCGGCCGGCTGGGCGCAGGCCTCGGCTCTGGAGGGCGGCCGGCGAACGGGTGACACGGTCCGCTTCGCCGAAACCGATTTCGAAACGCTCGTCGACAGTCCGCTCTTCGCCGGCGCCCATCATCAGGACTGGGCGCTCGGCCATGACGTCACCATGGCGGTCTTCGCCGACCGGCCCGGCGACCTGGCCGCCACCGACGAGCAGATCGGCATCCATCGCGCCATGGTCGACCAGACGATCCGGCTGTTCGGCGCGAAGCATTATGACGATTACACCTTCCTGGTCGCGCTGACCGAGGAGATGGGCGGTATCGGTCTTGAACATCACCGGTCGAGCGAGAACGCCTTTCCGCGCTATCTCTTCACGGACTGGGACAGGGCGCCGAGCATTCGCGGCCTGCTGCCGCACGAATTCGTGCACAGCTGGAACGGCAAGTTCCGCCGCCCGGCGGACCTATGGACGCCGGACTATCGCACTCCCATGCAGGACAGCCTGCTCTGGGTCTATGAGGGCCAGACGAGCTATTGGGACAATGTCGTCGGCGTGCGCTCCGGCATCTTGCCCAAGGATGTGGTCCTGGGCGATCTGGCCGAGGCGGCCGCTTATTACGGCACCCTGCCCGGCCGCGGCTGGCGCGCGCTTGCCGACACCACCAACGATCCCACCATCAACGCGCGGCGGCCGCAGCCCTGGCGCAGCTGGCAGCGATCCGAGGATTATTATACCGAAGGTGCGCTCGTCTGGCTGGAAGCCGACATGCTGATCCGCGAGGAAACGGGCGGCGCGAAATCGCTAGATGATTTCGCGCGCGCCTTTTTCGGCGTCCGCGACGGCGACTGGGGCACGCTGACCTATGATTTCGACACGATCGTCGAAACGTTGAACGGCATTCATGCGCACGACTGGCGCGAATTCCTCGACGCGCGGGTGAACCGGCTGAACCCCGACCCGACCGGCGGCATCACGCGCGGCGGCTACCGGCTGGTTTACAAGAGCGAACCCAGCGCCTTCACCCGGTCGAACGAGGCGCGGCGCGATCAGGTCGACCTGACGCACTCGATCGGCGGCATCTTCTCCGGCACCGGTGAACTGGTGAGGGTCAGGTGGGACGCGCCCCTGTTCGACGCCGGCATCACCGTCGGCAGTCAGATCGTCGCCATCGACGGCATCGCCTTCACGGCCGAAGCCCTGCGCGCCGCCGTGGCGGCGAGCGCCGATAAGGACGCGTCACTGATCGAGCTGATAGTGAAGGACGGCAGCCGCTACCGCACGGTCACGCTCGATTATGCGGGCGGCCACCGCTACCCCCATCTGGAACGACGCGGCTCGACTCCCACGGCGCTGGACCGCGCACTGGAGCCACTGCGCTAAAGGAGGCCGAGAACCTCGAAGGCGGGCAGAAGTGCGATTGCGGCGATGATTAGCGAGCGGTGCATGGCGGAACGTTGCGCCGGGATTGTTTAAAATAGCATGACCTGCGCACCCGCTTTCCTTTCCATGCGCGCGCTGACTAAGGGTGGGCATCCAGAACGGGAGAACGCGCGATGACCACAGCCAGCGAAATCGAAACCGGGCGCCGGGTTTTTGGCCGCCGTCTCGCCATCGCGCGCGACGATATCAAAGCCGCGCGCCTGGACGATGGCGCGGCCGCGCCTGATCTCGCGCCGGGTCAGGCGCTGTTCCATGTCGACCGTATCGCGCTGACCGCGAACAACGTCACCTATGCCGCGGCCGGAGAGATGATGGGCTACTGGCGCTTCTTCCCGATGCCGGCCGGCGAGGGCGGTCTGCCGGTCTGGGGTTATGCCACGTGCGAGGCCTCGACGGCGGACGGCGTGAAGGCGGGCGAGCGGGTCTATGGCTACTGGCCGCTCGGCGAACGCCTGCTGATCGAGGTCGGCGACGTCGACGCGCGCGGCTTTTCCGACCCCAGCGATCACCGCCAGGGCCTGTCGCCGATCTACAATCGCTACGAACGCGCGCCCGGCGATGCGGAGGCGGAGACCGAGATGGTCGCGGCGCTGTTCCGGCCGCTGTTCACCACCGGCTGGCTGATCGCGAAGCAGCTCGAGGGCGCGTCGGATTATGGCGCCGCGCAGATCCTCATCTCCAGCGCGTCATCCAAGACATCGATCGCCGCCGCCTGGAGCCTCGCCCAGCGAGAGGGCGAGCGGCCGGACATCATCGGCCTCACCTCGCCGGCAAATGTCGATTTCTGTCAGGGCCTCGGCATCTACGACCGTGTCCTCGCCTATGACGCGCTCGCCGACATCGCCGCCGACCGGCCGACGACCTATGTCGACATGTCCGGAAATGGCGCGCTGCGTCACGCGGTGCATACGCGCTTCGGATCGCGGCTCGGCTATTCGATGGCGGTCGGCATGACGCACTGGACCGAAAGCCAGGGCAATAAGGATCTGCCACCGCCCGAGGCCAAGCTGTTCTTCGCGCCCGCCGTCATGGAACAGGAACAGAACCGCCTCGGCCGCGACGGCTATCATCAGGCCTTAGCGGCCGACTGGCGCGCCTTCGCGGACTTCATCCGGCCTCAGGTCGATATCGACGTCATCGACGGCCTAGACGACGCCCACACCGCCTATGAACGGCTGGCGCGGGGCGACGTGACGGGTCAGACGGCGCTGATCGTGGAGCCGTGACGCGCACAAAACGATACGGGGCCTGATCTCGCCAGAGAGAGAGAGATCGGGCCCCGACCTTCCTCCCCTTCAGAACATCGCCGCCTTCAGCACCATCGCGAACACGCCGAAGCTGGCGAGAAGGATCGGCAGCGGCAGGATCTGCCACGCCGCTTCGCGCGCGGTCAGCGGCCCGCTTTCGGTCGCGACCATCGCGTGGCGAATGCGTTCGCGCGATTCGCGTCCGATCGGCGACAGCAGCCCGCCGCCGAAATAGGCGCCGAAGCAGATGACGCAGATCGCGAAGATCAGCGGCATCGGCGCCGCGCCCATCGCAGGGATGCTGAGCGCGAGCAGAAGGACGGCAAAGGCGCCGACATAGACGGTCAATATGCCCATCGGTACGCCCGATGGCGGCCGGTTGTGACCGACACCGACATTTCGGTCGACCGCACCGATCGGAGCCGGCTTCGTGGCTTCACGCTGCCGCATCAGATCCTTGTATCCCAGATGTGCATCGGCGCTCATGATCCGTCTCCTTCTTGGTCTCATCATCGTTCCGGGGGCCGGCCATGTGCCTGCCGCCCGAATCCTGTTAGACGGATCCGACCGGGCAAATTTGACGAGGATCAAATTCGGGCGAACGATGGCGCAACAAGCGAAGAACGAGACGCCGGCGCAATGCGCGGACTGTTTGGTCAGGAACCGCGCCATCTGCCACGTCCTGGATGCGGGCGCCTTGGCACGCTTCGCCGCCAGCGGTCGGCGGCGACACGTCGCGGCGGGCGAAACCGTACAGTGGCAGGGCGATGATGACGGAGTCTGTGCGACGTTGACCAGCGGCGCTCTCAAACTGTCCCTCGTGACCGAAACGGGCGAGGAGCGCGTCGTCGGCACCGCCTATCCGCCGGATTTCATCGGCTCGCCCTTTGCCGGCGCGGCGTCGATGGAGGTCACCGCGCTGATCGACAGCGAACTGTGCGTCTTTTCACGTGCCGCATTCTCGGAATCGCTGGATCGCAATCGCGCTCTGGAACAGGAACTCCTGCGCCGGACCATGGCGGAACTGGAGCGCAGCCGGCTCGACGACAGCCGGCTCGCCAGCCTGGGCGCGGGACCGCGCGTCGCCGCCCTGCTCGCCGATTTTTCCAAACGGACGCCGGCCGGTTGCGACGCTGGCGACCCGGACGCGGGCTGGCTGCGCCTGCCGCTGTCGCGCGGCGAGATCGCGGCGCTCCTTGATCTGAGGATCGAGACGGTCAGCCGCGAACTCGGCGCGCTGGAACGCGCCGGCGTGGTGCAACGGCGCGGACGCCGCGACGTCCGCATTCTCGATATGGCGGCCCTGACGGCGGCGGCCGTGCCACAGGCGGCGTAGCACCGACCAGAAAGAAAAAGGGTCATTCGGGCACGCGCCCGAATGACCCTCAGAATCCGTTGGCTGGAATGATCTAACCCGCGGCGGCGACATCCGATGCGGCGTCGGCGTCGATCACCGGCGATTCCGGCGCGACGACGGTGCGCGGCAGCGGCGGCGGCGTCTTGCCGGCCTTCATCATCTGCTCGCGATAGGAGACCTGATAATCATGGATCTCCGCGAAGTGATCCTGGAAAATGCCCTCCAGCTGCGGCAGCGCCTGCTGGCTGTAGGTGTGCAGCGCTTCCGACTTGTCAGGCAGCGCATTCGCGGCCTGCAGATGCCGCTTCGCCGCCGGACAGAAGGTCGGCAGCGTGGTCGGCCGTGCGAAATGATTGTAGAGATCGGTCATGTGCGCGTCGCGATTGCGCTTGCCGGCACGGCTCGTCGACGCCGCCTTCACGAACCGGCTTTCGATCTCATTATTCGCTTTCGCGAGCGTGTTCTTCCATTTCTTCAGAAACAGATTGTAATCCTCGACCATGTTCATGCCCGCCATGGTCCGGCAGGACAGGGCGGCGACGTTCACCGCCGACCGGAAATGGAAGAGCTGATCGACCGGGCCGATGCCCGTGTTCGGCGTCACGAAGGTGCCGTCCTCGTTACGGACCGGCAGCACCATGTTGAAATAATATTCGTTCGGCGCGGCCAGCTCGACCTTGGCGGGCGGCGGCGGCGGCGGTGCGACGGCCGTCTGCTGCGGCACGGCGCAGGCGGCAACGCCCAGCGCCAGAGTGGAAATTCCGATAAACCTGACTGAAACTCTACGCATGGCCCCTGCGCTCCCTATTGATAATCCCCGAAGGCAAATAGCCCAACAGCCCCGCCGTTACGCAAGTATGAACGGCCAAGGCAAATCAACGTCAACCATGTTCGCTTCATCGCACGCATGGCGCGCTTCGTCGGATGAAAAGCGCGACTCGAATTAATTCAGGCAATTGACACGAGTCTCCCGGCAGCGCTCAACCACTTCTCACATGGAGCTTTCCCGCGTCCTGCCGCCGGTCCGCTGGCTGAAGACCTATGATAGCCGCGCCGCTATGGCCGATCTCGTGGCGGGCACCATTCTCGCCGTACTGCTGGTGCCGCAGGCGATGGCCTACGCGCTGCTCGCGGGCCTGCCGCCGCAGGCCGGCCTTTATGCCGCCATCCTACCGCCGCTCGTCTACGCCGCACTCGGAACGTCGAGCCACGTCTCCATGGGGCCGGTCGCGCTCGCCTCCCTGCTGGTCGCCGATGCGATCGGGGGCAGCGACCTTGTGCCGGGAGAGGCGGCCGCGATCATCGCCGTCGAGGTGGGCGTCATGCTTGTCCTCCTCGGCGCCTTCCGGCTCGGGCGGCTCGTTAATTTCATCGGCGACCCCGGCCTGCTCGGCTTCACCGCAGCCGCCGCCGTCCTCATCGCCGCC
>JBCCAC010000082.1:0-8544 GCA_039815015.1 Pseudomonadota bacterium
ATGCTGCATCGCAGCATGATCCGAAAGGTGAACTGAATGACGATCAATACCGCCGATCCCGGCGCCCACGGTTTCGACGGCGACCGCCTGGCGCGCGCCGATGCGTTCCTGAAGGCGAAATATATCGACACGGGCCGATTTCCAGGAACGCAGTTGCTGGTCAGCCGCAACGGGGTGCCGATCCACTTCACCACGCAAGGGACGCTCAGGGTCGACGAAGCGCCGCTTCCCGAAGACAGCCTGTTCCGCATCGCCTCCATGACGAAGCCCATCACGTCGGTCGCGTTCATGACCCTGTTCGAAGAGGGGAAGGTCCAGCTCGATACGCCGGTCGCCAGGGTGCTGCCGGAGTTCGAGGATGTCGGCGTGCTGGTCGCCGGCGGGGCGGGCGTCCCTTTCCAGACCGAACCGCCGAAACGGCCGATGCAGATGATCGACCTGTTGCGGCACACGGCGGGGTTCACCTATTCCTTCCAGTACCGCTCCGCCGTCGATCTGGCGCACCGCGAGACGAAGCTCGAAAACATCCAGGGCCATCATGATCTGGAAGGCTTCGTGAAGGCGCTCGCGAAGTTGCCGCTGGAGTTTTCACCGGGGGAGGCGTGGAATTATTCCGTCGCGACCGATGTCCTCGGCGCGGTCGTGCAGCGGCTGGCGGACGCGCCCCTCGACGAGGTGTTCCGGACCCGCATCTTCGATCCGCTCGGCATGGACGATACCGGCTTCTATGCGCCCGCCGAGAAACACGACCGGCTGCCCGATTGCTGGTTCGTCGAACCGGGCGAGGGTCGCAAATTGATGGACCCGCGCGGCAAGAGCGCGTGGGGCACGAAACCGAAACTGCTGTCGGGCGGCGGCGGCCTCGTCTCGACCAGCGAGGATTATCACCGCTTCGCCGCCATGATGCTGGCGGGCGGCGGGTCGGAAGATGCGCGCATCCTGTCGCCGAAGACCGTTCAGTTGATGACGGCGAACCATCTGCCGGGCGGCGCCGACCTGACGCAGATATCGCGCTCCCTGTTTTCCGAGGCGAACAATGCCGGTGTCGGCTTCGGCCTGGGTGTCTCCGTCACCATGGAACCGCACCGCACGCTCGTGCCCGGCAGCGTCGGCGAATTCGGCTGGGGCGGCTATTTCTCGACCGCGCTGACCGTCGATCCCGTCGAGCGGCTGATCATCATCTTCATGACCCAGGTCGGCCCGTCCATGCAGTATAATGTGCGGCGCGAACTGAAGGCGATCATCCACGGCGCCATGACGGAAAGCTACGTCTGAGGTCGCTTCAGAACCGCTTCAGCAGCCATAACCGCGCATCGACGTCGCCGGGTTCGCCGGCGATCTCGAACAGGGCCCCCGTCAGCACAGCGAATCCGCCGCCCAGCGGCACCTCCACCGTCGGACCGAGCTGGCTGCGGTCGGGCAGGCCGCCGCCGCCGATGCTGTCGTGGAAATTGTAAAGTTCCAGCGCCAGCGCCGTGCCGCCTGAAAAGCGCTTGCGGACATGCGCGCGGGTCTGGGCGAGGATGCCGTCCGACACGGGGCCGTTCAGCGCATCGCTGAGCAGGACGACCGCGCGCAGGTCGAAACCGTTCGGCAGCCGCTGTTCCAGATTGAAATTGATGCTGAGAATGTCCGAGCCGCCATCTGCCCCGATCAGGACGTCGAACCGGGTCGCGGCCTGGAAATCCGCGTCGTCCTCGGTGAACTGATAGACCGCCTCGCCCTGAAAACCGGCATAGTCGAAGCCGCTGCCCGTACCGCTATCGATGCCGATGACGATACCGCGCAGGCGGACATGGTCGCTCAGCGATTGCTGATAGTGCAGCCGCGCCGCCACCTTGTCGCCGCTGCCTTCATCCGACGGCACATAGGCCAGCCGGGCTTCGGCCGACCGGTCGTCCGGATCGACCACCGGTCCGAACACGCCGGCAATGTTCTGCGCGGCGGCCGGCCCGGTCGACAGGAGAACCGCAAGGGTCGCCATCAGGAACCGTATCCGGAACCCGGCCATTAACAGCATATCGCCACGCCGACCCATTGCCTTGTTTGTTTCCGGACATCCGTCCCTTAGGATGAGATCGCTCTACAATCAGCCCCTTTCAGGAGACCCGTCTTGCCGAATCCCGTCCGTACCGAACGCCATGACGACGTCCTGGTCGTCATTTCGGACAATCCGCCGGTCAACGCGCTCGGCGCGGGCGTCCGGCAGGGGTTGAAGGATGGTATCGAGGCGGGGCTTGCCGATGATGGCGTGCGCGCCATCGTCATCGCGTGCGACGGGCGCACATTTCATGCCGGCGCGGACATCACCGAATTCGGCAAGCCGCCCGTCGGCCCGAACCTTCCGCAAGTGCTCGACGAGATGGAACGGGCGTCGAAGCCCACCGTGGCGGCGATCCATGGCACCGCGCTCGGCGGCGGGCTGGAGGTCGCGCTCGCCTGCAATTACCGCGTCGCCGTGCCGTCGGCGAAGCTCGGCGTGCCCGAGGTGAAGCTGGGCCTGCTGCCGGGGGCAGGCGGTACCCAGCGCCTGCCGCGTGTGGTCGGCGTCGAAACCGCACTCGAAATGTGCGTCTTCGGCAATCCGATCTCGGCGTCGAAGGCGGAGGCGGCCGGGCTTGTCGATCAGGTCGTCGATGGCGATCTGAAAGAGGCGGCCATCGCCTTCGCGCACGAGGTCGCGGATCGGGAATCGCATCCGGTCTCCTCGGCGCGCAGCGACCGTTTGCCCGACCTCGCCCATGCCGAACAGATCTTCGAGGATTTCCTCGAAAAGAACGGCCGCAAGATGCGCGGCTTCGATGCGCCGGCGGCAAATCTGCGCTGCGTGCAGGCGGCGGTCGAATTTCCCTATGCCCGGGGCAAGGAGATCGAGCGCGAGGAATTCACCAAGCTGATGCAGGGCGATCAATCGAAGGCGCAGCGGCACCTGTTCTTCGCCGAACGTCAGGCGGCCAAGATCGACGGCGTTCCGAAGGACATCGACCTGCTGCCGGTTCAGAAGGTCGGCATCGTCGGTGCCGGCACGATGGGCGGCGGGATCGCCATGAACTTCCTGTCGGCGGGCATTCCGGTAACGATCCTGGAAATGAAGCAGGAGGCGCTCGACGCCGGAACCGAACGCATCGCGAAAACCTACGCCGGCAGCGTCAAACGTGGCCGCATGACGGATTCTCAGGTCACGCAGGCCATGCAGGCCCTGACGCCGACGCTGGCCTATGACGATCTCGCCGATTGCGATCTCGTTATCGAGGCTGTGTTCGAATCGATGGACGTCAAAAAGGATGTGTTCGGCAAGCTCGACAGGGCGGTGAAGCCGGGCGCCATCCTCGCCTCCAACACCTCCTATCTCGACATTGACGAGATCGCCGCGTCGACGTCGCGCCCCGGCCATGTCCTCGGCCTGCACTTCTTCTCGCCCGCCAATGTGATGAAGCTGCTGGAGGTCGTACGCGGCGCCCGGACCGAGCCTGCGTTGCTCGCGACGGCGATGGCGCTCGCCAAGAAGATCGGCAAGGTCGCGGTTGTCGCCGGCGTCTGCGACGGTTTCATCGGCAATCGCATGCTGAAACCGCGCCAGCTGCAGGCGAACGCCCTGATCATGGAAGGGGCGAGTCCCTGGGATATCGACCGGGTGTTTCAGGAGTTCGGTTTTCCCATGGGGCCGTTCCAGATGTCCGATCTCGCCGGTCTCGATATTGGCTGGCACCGCGATGAAAATCGCATCGAAACCCTGCGCGACGAGCTGTGCGCCAAAGGGCGTTGGGGTCAGAAGACCGGCAAGGGCTTCTACGATTACGGCGACAACCGCCGCGGTGCGCCGTCCGCGGAAGTCGAGGCGATGATCGCCGACTGGGCGGTGAAGAGCGGCCAGCCGCAACGTGAGATCGATGACGAGGAAATCCGCGAGCGCTGCCTCTACACGATGGTCAACGAAGGCGCGCTCATTCTGGAAGAGGGCATGGCCCAGCGCGCGTCCGACATCGATGTCGTCTGGATCTACGGCTATGGCTGGCCGCGCTATACCGGCGGTCCGATGATGTGGGCCGACCTGACCGGTCTCGACAGGATCGTCACCGGGATCGCGAAACATCTCGACCGGATGCCGGACATCAGCCTGTCGTCGATGCTGAAGGAAAAGGCGGCGAGCGGCGGCACCTTCAACTGATCATCCGCGTAATGAGGCCCGTCATGGGGCGCATCTGTTAGGGACCGAACCATGAATTCCGCCCGCGAAACCGCCGCCGCCGTCCGTTCGGGCCGCAGCTCCGCCATTGCGGAAACCGAGGCTGCCATTCAGCGGATCGAAGCGGACGACCCGGCCATCAATGCCGTGGTGGTTCGCCGCTTCGAGGCGGCACGATGCGATGCGCAGGCCGTCGATGCACGTCTGAATACGGGCGAGGACCTGCCACTCGCGGGCGTTGCGATGACGGTGAAGGAAAGCTTCGACGTCGCCGGCCTGCCGACGACATGGGGCATGACGGACCATGCGGACCACTGCGCCGATGCCGATGCCGAGATCGTGCGCCGGCTGAAGATGGCGGGGGCGGTCATTCTCGGGAAGACGAACGTGCCGCCGATGCTGGCCGACTGGCAGAGCGCCAACCCCGTTTATGGCGTCACGCGCAATCCGCACGACCGGGCGCGCGTGCCGGGCGGCTCCTCGGGCGGCGCGGCGGCGGCGCTCGCAAGCCATATGGTGCCGCTCGAATATGGCAGCGACATCGGCGGTTCCGTACGCGTGCCGGCCGGTTTTTGCGGCGTCTGGGGTCTGAAGACGAGCTATGGCGCGGTGCCGATGGGCGGTCATTTCCTGCCCGGTCTCCACGGCGCGCCTGCGGAAATGGGCGTCTGCGGTCCGCTTGCGCGCGCGGCCGAGGATCTTCGGCTGGCGCTGGAACTGACGACCGCCGTGCCGCTCGACCGGCGCGTGCCCGATAGGCTCGCGGGCCTCCGCATCGCGCCGCTTTTCTCCCATCCGGTCGCGGGCGTCCGGGACGAGATCGGCAAGGTCGGACAGGCCACCCTCGATGCCGCCGCTCGCGCCGGCGCGGAGATCGTCGAGGATATCCCCTGGCCCGACCTCGCCGCGATGCACGCCGATTATGTCCGCCTGCTCCTCACCACCATCGGCCGCGGCCAGCCGTTGCCCGATGGCACTCAGCCGGTCACGCTGGAAGCCTGGTGGCAGATGCTGGATGCCCGCGCGCGCTGGATCGCCGCCTGGGACGCCGTTTATGACCGCGTCGATGCGGTCCTGATGCCGGTCGCGGGCATCACCGCCTTCGAACATGATGCCGGGGATAGCCAGAACCGCATGGTCGAGATCGACGGCGAGGCGACCCCGTGGGGCGCGCAGCTCGCCTGGGCCGGCATGGCGAACTATACGGGATTTCCCTCGTGCGCCTTTCCTGCCGGAACCGATGCGGCCGGCCTGCCGATCGGGTATCAGCTGATGACGCCGATGTGGACGGATCACCGCGCGGCGGCGCTGGCGAAGCTGGTCGACCTCGCAAAATGAGACGGGGCGGGAAACGGCGCATATGTCTAATCATCCAGCCATTCCGGCCTTCGCCGCGATGACGAATTCAGAAAGAGGCTAGTCATGTCCGACCAACTCGAAACCTTCCGCGCCGAAACGCGCGCCTGGCTGGAGGAGAACTGCCCGCCGGAAATGCGCACGCCGATGAAGGGTGACGAGGACAGTTGCTGGGGCGGCCGTAAGTTCAAGTTCCAGTCGGAGGCGCAGGAGATCTGGCTGAACCGCATGGCGGAGAAGGGCTGGACGGCGCCGGACTGGCCGACCGAATATGGCGGCGGTGGCCTCAATCCCGGCGAGGCGCGTGTCCTGAGACAGGAACTCGGCCGTATCCATGCCCGCCCGGCGCTTTCGTCCTTCGGTATCTGGATGCTTGGCCCCGCGCTCCTGAAATACGGCACGGAGGCGCAGAAGAAGGAGCATCTGCCGCCGATCACGCGCGGCGAGATCCGCTGGTGTCAGGGCTATTCCGAGCCGGGGGCGGGCTCCGATCTCGCCGGTTTGCAGACGCGTGCCGAAGCAAGGACGGACGAGGGCGGCGATCATTATGTCATCAACGGTCAGAAGGTCTGGACCAGCTATGCCGATCAGGCGGACTGGATCTTCTGCCTGGTCCGTACGGATCCCGACGCGCCGAAGCACAAGGGGATTTCCTTCGTGCTGTTCGACATGGATCAGCCCGGCGTCGAGCCGAAGCCGATCCTCCTCATTTCCGGCAAGTCGCCCTTCTGCGAGACCTTCTTTACCGACGCACGCGCGGAAAAGAAGAACCTCGTCCATGAAGAGAACAGGGGCTGGGACGTCGCGAAGTATCTTCTCGGCCATGAGCGCGAGATGATTTCCGGCATGGGTCTTGGCGATGGTGGGTCTCGGCGACTGTCCGACATGGCCATGGAAGCGATCGGCAAGGAAGATGACGGCCGGCTCGCCGATCCGCTGCTACGCGCCGAGATCGCGACGTTCGAGGTCCGGAATGCGGCTTTTCGCGCCCAGGCGGAGCGCTTTGCCGACGAATGGAAGGCGGGTCGCGCGAACCCTGCCCAGCCGTCCATGATGAAATATTACGGAACGGAGCTGAACAAGCGCCGCAACGAGCTGATCATGGCGGCGGGCGGTTCGGACGCGCTGGAATGGGACTCCGAGGACAGCCATGACGGCAAGAAGGCGCGCGAATGGCTGCGGTCCAAGGGCAATTCGATCGAAGGCGGTACCAGCGAAGTGCAGCTGAACATCGTCGCCAAGCGGATATTGGAACTGCCGAGCGCGTAAAGTCCGGTTTCCTCCCTCCCAGCAGGGAGGGGCAGGGGTGGGTCCGACCGAATAAACCGCGCCAAGGCGCGACGTTCTTATCGGCCCGCTCCGCTCGCGACCCCACCCCAGCCCCTCTCCGTCGGCGAGGGGAAAGGAATTAAAAATGCCCCTCTACCTCAATGAAGATCAGGACATGCTCAAGGACTCCGCGCGCGGCTTCGTCGCGGAGAAGGCACCGGTCGCGCACATGCGCAAGCTGCGCGATGCGTCCGACGCGACCGGCTTCGACCCGGCGCTTTGGCGGGAATTCGGAGAGATGGGCTTCGCCTCCATCCTGATCCCGGAGGACGAGGGCGGCCTTGGCCTCGGCCATGTCGAGGCGGGCATCGTCATGGAGGAAGTCGGCAAGAACCTGTCGCCCTCGCCGATGCTCTCCACCGCCGTGGCGGCCGTCGCGGCGCTGAAGGCCGGCGGTGCGCAGCACCGGGAGAAATGGTTTCCGAAGATCGCGGCGGGCGACGCCGTCGCGGCGCTCGCCATCGACGAGGGCGCGAAGCACGATCCCGCCGCGACCGCCATGCGCGCCGAGCGCTCCGGCAATGGCTTCAAGCTTACGGGTACGAAGCAGTTCGTCGTCCACGGTCATGTCGCCGATCTGATCATCGTCGCCGCGCGCACGGGTGGCGCTGCCGGAGAGACGGACGGCATCACCCTGTTCGCGGTCGAGAAGGACGCGGCGAACCTCACCGCCGATCCGCGCCGCCTGGCGGACGCTTCGCTCGCGGCGCGGCTGACGTTCGATGGCGTGGACGTGGATGCCGACGCGGTGATCGGCGAAGTCGACGAGGGCTGGGGGCCATTGTCCGCGCTGCTCAACGCCGGTCGCGCCGGGGCCAGTGCGGAGCTTCTGGGCGTCGGCCAAGGCGTTGCCGATCAGACGGTGGACTACATCAAGGAGCGCAAGCAGTTCGGCGTTCCGATCGGCAGTTTCCAGGCGCTGCAGCACCGCTCGGCGCATCTCTATGCCGAGCTGGAGGTTGCCCGTGCGGCGGTCCTGAAAGCGCAGCAACTGCTGGACGCCATTTCGGAAGAGGGTGGATCCGAAAAGGCGGCGAAGGCGGTGCACGTCGCGAAGGCCATGACGGGGATGACGACGACACTCGCCGTTCAGGAAGGCGTCCAGATGCATGCCGGCGTCGGCATGACCGACGAATATGATGTCGGCCTCTATATGAAGCGCGGCCGCGTCCTCGCCGAACTGTTCGGCGACGCGAATTACCATGCCGATCGCATGGCGCGCGACGCGGGGTATTAGGCGTGGCCCGGTGCCCCCGCTGCCGAGAGAACGTCCTGTGAAGGTCGCCCTTTCCGGGTTCTGGCGCGCGGCGATGGAACCGCGGCTGCCGGCGCATGTCGAGCCCGCCTGGTTCCTGAATGCGGACGCGGCAAAGGAGGCCGTGAAGGGCGCGCGGGCGGCGCAGCTGGACCTTCTCGATCCCGAACCCGTGATGCGCGAGGTGATCGGGGCCGGTGCGGGCAGCCTGGACTGGGTCGCATGCTGCTTCGCCGGCGTCGACCGCTATCCGCTCGACCAGATGAAGGCCGACGGCATCCGCTTCACGAACGGCGTCGGGCTGGTCGCCGTGCCGGTCGCGGAATGGGCGGTCATGGGCGTCTATGCGCTGGCCAAGGGCTTTCCCGGCGTCGTCCGGATGCATGACCGGAAGGAATGGCGCGACAGTCCCTTCGGC
>JBCCAC010000099.1:0-7660 GCA_039815015.1 Pseudomonadota bacterium
CGGCGAGCAGTTCCTCGAGCGGGCCGAGGCCAAGCAGTTCGTCGACCAGTACCTTTTCCAGCGCGATCTGTTCGCGGCGGTTGAGGGTGAGTTTCAGTTCGGCGAGCACTTCGCCGATGATGGGGCCGAATTCCTCAGAGAGTTCGTCCTTAGAGAGCGCGGCGGCGGCCTCCGGGTCGATGCGCTCCAGAAGGCGCGGCATGACCTGTTCCTTGATCTTGTAGATCGAGGCCTCGAAGCCGCCCTGTTCGCTGACCGCGCTGTCGGAAACGAGTTTGCCGCGCGCTTCGAGCGCATTCATCGCCTCGGCCGCGCGGTCCATCATGACGTGCGGTTCGGGGGTCAGCGGCTCCGCATCCGGCGACGCCTCTGCGATCTCGGGTTCCGGATCGGCAGATTTGGACGCGCGGGCCGCGCCCGCACCGCCCTGCATCGGGCGTGCCTGGCCGAATCCACCCTTGCGCGCCGTACCGATGCCGGCGCCGATGCTTCCCGATTTGCGACCAAAAGCGCTCATGCCAGTCCCCATTTGCCCTGGACCGCGCTTCGATGAAGGCGTTCCATGAAATGGCTCAATAGGTTCGGATCGTTGCGGAAGTCCTAACCATGTCCGGACGGCGTTCGCGGCCGGGCTAGAGGAAGGGTTCGTAAATCTCCTTGCGGATGCGCGCCGGACGCATCAGCGCGCGGTCCATCATGACCCAGATCGTCTTCGCCTCGGCGCGGACGATGCCGTCCGGCCCCTCGATCTTGACGAAGCGGTCGAAGCGCGCGCCCTTGGGCGTGCCGATCCAGGTCGAGACGGTCAGCGCCTCGCCCGCCATGGTCGGCGCGCGATAGTCGATCTCGTGCCGTGACACGACCCAGACGAATTCCGCCTGCGCGGCCTCGCTGGCGACGGCGTACCAGTGCGCGGCGGCGATGTCCTGAATCCAGCGCAGATAGACGGCGTTGTTGACGTGGCCGAGCTCGTCGATGTCCGTCTCGACGGCCGTATATTCGCGGCTGAAGGGCATTTGCTGGGCTTTATTCGCCGCCGCCCACCTGGGTCAGGAAAAAGGCGGCCTCCTCGGCGGTTTCGCGCAGGCGGTCGAAGCGGCCGGATTTGCCGGCATGGCCTGCCTCCATATTGGTCTTGAGGAGGATGACGTCGTCGGACGTGTTGTGCGTCCGCAGCTTCGCGACCCACTTCGCTGGTTCCCAATAGGTGACGCGCGGGTCGTTGAGACCGGCGGTGACGAGGAGCGGCGGATAGGCCTGTTCCGTCACCTGATCGTAGGGCGAATAGGAAAGGATGGTCTGGAACGCTGCGGCATCCTCGATCGGATTGCCCCATTCCTGCCATTCGCCCGGGGTCAGCGGCAGGTCGGCGTCGAGCATGGTGTTGAGGACGTCGACGAACGGCACGTGCGCGGCGACGGCGCCGAAGACCTCCGGCGCCTGGTTGACGACGGCGCCCATCAGCTCGCCGCCCGCCGAGCCGCCGGAGGCGACGATCTTGCCTTCGGACGAATAGCCGGACGCGGCGAGGTGGCGCGCGACATCGACGAAATCGTTGAGCGTGTTGGTACGCTTTTCGAGCTTGCCGTCGAGATACCATTGATAGCCGAGATCGTCGCCGCCGCGTATGTGCGCTATGGCGAAGGCGTAGCCGCGGTCGACGAGCGATAAGCGCGTGGTGCCGAAGCCCGGCGGCACGGCAAAGCCATAGGCGCCGTAAGCGTAGAGATGCAGCGGGCGGCTGCCGTCCTTCGGAAAGTCCTTGCGGGTAAGGATCGACACGGGGACTTCGGTGCCGTCGCGGGCGGCGACCACGATGCGCTCGGTGACGTAGGCGTCCGCATCGTAGCCGGACGGGATTTCCTGCACCTTCAGCGTTTCGAGTGTGCCGTCCGCGAGGTCGTAATCGTAGACGGTATCCGGCGTCACCATGGATTCATAGCTGAGACGGAGCTTGTCGACCGCATATTCGGGATTGTTGCCGAGGCCGGCGACATAGCTTGCCTCCGGGAATTCGACATAGCTCGCCTCGCCGGTGTCGGGGTCGATCAGGCGGATCTGGTCGAGGCCGCCGATGCGCTCCTGAACGACGATCAGGTTTTCGAACGTTGTCAGGCCGCGCAGGTAATTCGCATCGCCGCCGGGGATCAGTTCGGTCCATGTGCCCGGATCGGCGACCGGTGCGGTAACGACGCGGAAGTTTGGGTGCGTGTCGTTCACGCGGATGAAGAGCTGGCCGCCGCGTTCGTCGAGGTCGTATTCCCGGCCCTCCTCGCGCGCGGACACCAGTACCGGCTCGGCGGTGAAATCGGATGTCGGCAGCAGGCGGATTTCGCTGGTCGTGTTGGTGCCGGTCGAGAGGATGGCGTAGTCGCGGCTTTGCGTGCGGCCGATCTGGACGCCGAACTCCTCGTCCGCCTCGCGATAGACCTTGCGGTCGGTCGCCGGATCGGTGCCGAGGACGTGGTGGAGGACGACCTTCGAGCGCCAGTTTTCATCCGCGATCGTGTAGAGGAAGCTCTGATTGTCGGCGGCCCAGACGATGGAGAAGACGTTCTCGATCGTGTCGGGCAGGAGGTCGCCGCTTTCGAGATCCTTGATCCTGAGCGTGTAGCGTTCGGCGCCGGCGTCATCGGTGCCGTAGGCGACATAGCGGGCATCCGGGCTGACGCTGAGCGAGCCGAGGCGGAAATAATCCTTGCCCTCGGCGAGTTCGGGTTCGCTGACGATCGTCTCGGCAGCGTCGCCGGTCGCGTCCGAGCCAACAGGACGCCGGTACCAGTTGCGATATTGCGCGCCTTCCTCGAACGCCCACCAATATTCATAGTCGCCGTTTTTCTGCGGGACGGACGCGTCGTCTTCCTGAATACGGCCCTTCATCTCCTCGAACAGCGTGTCGATCAGGTCCTGATGCGGTGCCATGACCGCCTCGAAATAGGCGTTCTCGGCGTTGAGGTAGGCGAGGACATCCTCGTCATCGACGGTCGGGTAGCTCTCGTCCTTCAGCCAGGCATAGGGGTCGGTGACGGTGACGCCGTGCATAGTGAAAGTCGTCGGGCGCTGTTCGGCAACGGGGGGCGTCAGGGATGCAGGGGAGCGTTCAGTTTCGGCCAAGGTAATCTGGTCTCCGTCTTGTGAGGAGGCGGGAAGGGCGGTGAGGGCGAAGGCCGACGCTGCGGCGAGGAGGATAGTACGCATTCCTGCGATTTAGAGCGATAATCGCAGCTTCGCTAGCCGCGCATCGCGCCTTCCAGCGCTTCGGCGGTCACCGGATAGCCGAGATCATCCGGAATGGTGAGGTGCGGACGGCCGTCTATGTCGCGGATTTCCGGCGCGATCAGGCGCGGTTCATGGGCGCGAGCGTGTGCGACGACAGCTTCGGCGTCGTCGAACTGGGCGAGGCGTTCGAGGTTGCGGCGGGTGGGAAAGATGACTTTACCCTCGCCCCGGTCGGCACTGGCGAGCGCGTCGACGGCGGTGGTCCAGAGCGAAGAGACCGCCTCCGTACCGTCATGCGAGGCGCCAAGGTCATCCTTGACGCGCGCGAGATAGAAGCGGGCGTCGAAGCGCTTGTTTTCGAGCCGTACGGGCGGGCACCAGCGCGACCATGGGACCAGCCGATCGGCATCGATGCGCTGGTCATGGTCGGCGAGAAAGCGGGCGAAATCGAGTGAGCGGTCGGCGATCTGCGGCGCCGTCCGCGCGAGCATGTCCGGTGAGAGGTCGGGGCCGGCGGTGAGAAGCACGCCCGCCTCCTCAAAACTTTCCCGGATGGCGGCGATGCGGGCGGCGGCATCGGCTTCGCCAAGACGTTCGGTGAGACCGCTGTCCGCCGCGAGGGCACGATCGTCATCATCGACCTTGCCGCCCGGAAATACCATCATACCGGCGGCAAAGCCCATGGTCTTCGCCCGCTTCTGCATGAAGATGAGCGGCGGACCGTCGGCGGTGTCGCGGATCAGGATCAAGGTCGCGGCGGGCGTCGCCGGATTCACCGGATTTTCGGGATGGGCAGGGTGGTCGAGAGCGGTCATGCCGCATGGTTTGCGGCGGACGGGCGCCCCAGACAAGCGCGGCATTTTGGAAGGTTGCAGCTTATGCCGATGGTATGGGCTGGTGGAGCTGAGGGGATTCGAACCCCTGACCTCTGCAGTGCGATTGCAGCGCTCTCCCAACTGAGCTACAGCCCCGCGCCCTTCAGCGAGCGCCGCCCTTACGGGGCCGCGCGCGGGCGTTCAAGATGGAATGGGCGTGCCCGAGGGGCGGAATGGGCGTGCCCGAGGGTCAGGGCGCGTCTTGCGGTCGCTCGTTCCTGGGCGGCGCGCCGGTGACGGCGATGTCTTCATTGAGCTGTTCGACGGGGATCAGCTCCTCATCGGATCTGATGGTTTTCTTGAGGGCCTCGGGATCGAGGCCGTCGTCGGCAGGGGTCTTTTGATCGGTCATGAACGGTCAACGCCGCGAGCGTCGGGAAGGTTTCTTGAGTTCAGGCAGTGAGCGCTGGCGCGCGTGCTGTCGTGGCTCGGCTTCGCCTCGCGGCCCCATCCCTAACCCCTCCCCAGCGGGGAGGGAAAGACTGGTCTATGCCTCGCCGGCGGTATCGACGAGGGCGGCGTCCAGCGCCTCCTTCGGTGCCTTTTCGCCCCAGAGGACGAACTGGAAGACCGGATAGTAGCGCTCGCATTCGTCGATCGCCGCCTCGACCACGGTTTCGGTCTGGATGAGCGAGATGCCGCCCGATCCTTCCTCGAGGAGGACGCCGTGGCGGAAGGCGAGGGTGCCGTCGGACGACCACATCTCGAAATGGCCGAGCCACATCTGTTCGTTGACGAGGCCGAGCGTTTCCAGGATCGCGAGGCGCTTTTCGCCGGGGACGCGCACGTCGGGGAGTGCGATGACCTGAAGGACACGTTCATCCTCCCGCCACAGGGCGCGAAGCTGGTAACCCGTCCAGCTGCCGTCGACCTTGGCGACGATCTCGTCCTCGCCCAGACGCTCGAAGGTCCAGCCATTGGCCTCGAAATAATGTGCGAGCATATCGAGAGGCGGGGCGGCGGCCTCCGCCTCGACCTGGTCGAGATCGATCATCGAAGAGGGCTTTCGCTACGACTCATCATATGCACATGCCTGCCCGGCGATCCCGAGTCCATGCAAGGGTGGCGGGCACAATTTCTGTGGATAAGCCGGGTATGGACCCACAAGATATGGGGGTCGGATATTAGAGTCAGTCGGTAGCCTTCGTGCTTTTCTTCACCTTGGCGGGCGGGGTCTTGCCCTCCATGGCGTCAAGGCGGGCGCGGAGGGCGTCGGCCTCGGCGCGGGCATTGGCGGCCATTTCCTTCACCACTTCGAATTCTTCGCGCGTCACGAGATCCATGCCGCCGAGCATTTCCTGAACGCGCTCCTTCATGCGCGTCTCGACCTCGCGGCCCATGCCAGCGAAGGTGCCGGCGGCGCCTGTCGCCAGGCGGGACAGGTCGTCGAGTATCTTGTTCTGGCTCTGCATGATCGCGCCTCCTTGTTCAGGCCTAGAGATAGGCGCTCAGTAGTTCAGTTGCCAGATGCGAAGGTTGAGGATGGCGGCAAAGGCGATCCAGACGAGGTAGGGGACCATCAGCCAGGCGGCGAGCGCGCGGATGCGGCCCATGTACAGCGTCGCCATGATCGCCGCGATGTTCATCGCGAGAACGATGCCGAGACCGATATCGGGCCGCTGCATGCCGAAGAACACCGGCGTCCAGGTGAAATTGAGCGCGAGCTGCAAAAGATACCAGAAACGCGCCCGGCCGCCCGCGCTCCAGATAAGGCCGCCGGCCGCGCCGATCATCAGATAGAGGATCGGCCAGACGATACCGAACACGAAACTGGGCGGGTTGAGATCGGCCTTGGCGAGACGTCGATACCAGTCGCCGTCGCCCGTCTGCACGACGCCACTGATGCCAAGGCCGATGATGAGGACGACGATGCTGCCGATGAGCGCGCGCCGCGCCGGGGAAAGGGTCATGAGGACCGCTTAGACGAAGCTGTCCGGATTTCGAAGCATGACCTTTCGCCCGGTATAGGGACGGTTGCGGAAACGGTTGACGAGGGCAGTGCCGCGCGGGCCGAGCGTTGCCTCCACCAGACCGTAAAGATTGCGCTTGCGAACGTGCGCGCGCAGGTGCGCGGCGGCCGCGGCGGCGACATCGTCACGTCCCTTTTCTTCCGCCAATTGCTTGATGTCCCAGACATAGGATGCCGAGCTGTCCGACGAGATTTCAATGCGGCGGATATCGCGCGAGGCGTCGTCGCGCGCAAAGGGATTGGGCTCGACCCCCAACAGGTCGAGCGTGATCGCCGTACGCACGCATTTCGAGCAGCGGCTGCAGTTTCTGACCTTGTCGAACCAGCAGACCTGAAGATGTTCGAGAAGTTCGGGGCGCTCCGCGATCAATGCGGTCTTTTCGGTACGCCGCAAATCGGCGCCGTCGTGAATGACGGTGGTGGTTTCCGTCGACCAGAGCGGGTCGAGGACCGGGTGCGATCCCCAGGGTTTCAGGTCGCGATAGGTGTAGGAGCTGGGGATGTAGTAGGTCTCAACGCCCAGATGCGCGCCGACGCTGCCAAGAAAGGCGCCGTGCAGATATTCGGGCGCCATGTCATATTTCGCGGCGACGTCCCAGGCGTTGGTTTCGATGGCGATCATGCGCTTGTCGACCATCTTGGTGAAGTCGCCGATGCGGGTTTTCAATTCGGAAAAGGGCTGTTCGTCGCCCTTGCGGTCGAAGATGTTGAGGACGAGGAGGTGCGTAAGCGCCTGCTGCTGGCGGATGAAGGTCGCCATGCTGTCCACGCCGCCCGAGAAGGTCGACAGGGTTGCGGCCTGACGTCGGGGCGGCACGAAGCGACCGTTCATAGCGCGGACGGTGAAGTCCGGATTCCACTGTCGGCAGATGCGCTGGAAGTGGTGCAGGTTCTCCACGAGCCGTCCGGATACGGGCACGTTTTCGTCGATTTTGATATCGCGGCCGCGCGACATGCCGAGGAAGAGAGCGATTGCGAGAAACGCCTCTGCGCGCGGTTCGATGACGAGATCCGTATCGATCTCGAACGTGACGAGATCCTCGTCGATATGGCCTGCAAGACGTGTCGAATGCGGCCTTTTCGACACGTGCACATCATGAATTCGTATCGGTGCCAAATCGTTTCCCCGGGCGATTTGAGATGATGCCGGTACTGAAACAACTGATGACGCAACGGGATACGCTACTTTCACACTGCACTATCGAAGGTGCATAACAGATTTCCGAATTTTTTCGAACAGCGTCGGCAGTCCAGCCTCTTGTAGAGTGTCGATGGGCCACCATTCCCCATCCATGTCGGCGTCGCCCGCCGCCCGACATATATCCACCGTCAGGTGAAAATGCGTGAAACCATGCTGGGCCGTGCCGGCCGGCTGCCAGTCGGCGGTGGCGGGGGCGTTCGTGCCGATCGTGGGGGGCGTCGTTACGAAATCCGTCGCGGGGAAGGCGCGCATGCCGCCGAGGAGGCCTTTCGGCGGGCGGCGCACGAGGAGGACCCTGCCGTCACGTTCCAGCCAGTAGGCGATGCCGTGGCGCTGGGGTTTCGGCGCTTTCGGGGTCTTTCTGGGCAGGCGTTCGGGATTCGATCCGCTGGCGGC
>JBCCAC010000157.1:0-6228 GCA_039815015.1 Pseudomonadota bacterium
CGAGACCGTGCCGTAATCGGCGTCGACGCCCATCATGACTGCGGGCCAGTAGGTGGCGGCGCGGATGACGTCCATGACCGGTAATCCCATGACGCGCGTCAGGACGTCGATCTCGTTCCACGTGGACTGGCAGTGGAACTTCATCGGAATGCCGCTATCGGTGCCGACCAGGAAGACGGTGCCCGCGTCCCGCAGCTGCGCGATCTTGCGCTTCAGTGTCGGTTTCCTCAGCGGCGTCAGCTGCGTGTAGCCGAGCTGGCCCGGTTCGGCGATCGACTGTTCGATGTCCGCGATGGTGTCGGGTTGCAGGCCCTGATGCCAGCAGGTGTCGTCCAGCTTTTCCGGGTTCGCGACGGTGCGGTCGAAATTCCACAGGCCCTCGACGGTCGGCGTCCAGAATAGCGGGCCGCCCGCGATCCGCCCGGTCGCCGTGCGCTCTTTCAGCGCCTCGACGATGTCGGCGGGATATTCGGGCGCGGTCGTCAGGCCGGTATGCTCGAAATTGTCGACGCCGATCTCCAGCCCGACGCGGATTTCGTCCGGCCGGTGGGAATGGCCGATGACCTTCATGCCGCGCGCGTGCGCCTCGTCGACGATGGCCTGCGCGACGCCCGGGCGCATCTTGTCCTGATCGATCAGCTTGACGAGGTCCATGCCGGCGTCGTCCAGTTGTCGCACGCGGTTGCGCGCCTCGGACGTGCTGGTCACGGCCCAGCGATAATGCGCCTGCCACGGCTCGACATCGGCCTGCAGGAACGGCCCGGACATATACAGCGTCGGGCCGGGCAGGGCGCCCGAATTCACACGTTCCTTGACGAGGCGCGATGCCTCCAGCGGCGCGCCGAGATCGCGCGCCGACGTGATGCCCGCCATCAAAAGCTGTAGTGCCGACGCCGGCATGATCTCCTCGGTAAACCGGTCGGCGTAATTCGTCTGCCAGCGCGGATAATCCGCATGCCCCGTCAGCATCAGATGCGCATGCGATTCCCACAGCCCCGGCAGCACGTCCATGCCCTCGGTGGAAACGGTGCGATAGCCGCCGGGAACGGGCAGCGTCTCCACCGTCCCCACGCGCACGATCCGGTCGCCCTCGACCAGGATCACGCTATCGGCGATCGGCGCATGCCCGAACCCGTCGATCAACCTGCCGCCGACAAGGGCGACACGATCCTGGGCGAATGCGGCGCTAGCGGACAGGACGCCGAACAGGAACGGCAGGATTGTTAGAAACCGCATGGCCGTGATCATAATCGTCTCCCCTGAGCCGTCCCGACCCTGCCAAGCGGTCATCTACGAGACAAGGCCTCTTCGGGAGCCGTTATGAAAGCTCGGCTTCGGCCTCGATTTCAACACGCCATTCGGGCCGCAGCAGATCGGCCACGACCACCATCGTTGCGGTCGGGCGAACCTCGCCGAACCACTCGCCATGCACCGCGCCGACCGCCTCGCCATCTGCCGCATCGGTTATGAACATGCGCGTGCGCACTACGTCCGCCAGCGTGCCGCCTAACTCGACGATGGCATTCTCGATGATTTCGAAGCACCGCCGCGCCTGTGTGGCGGCATCGCCCCGCGTTGACGACCCGTCCGTTTCGATCGGCCCCGTACCGCTGACCAGGATACGATTTCCGGTGCGGACGGCGCGTGCGAAGCCGAACGCGGTCTCATAGGGAGAGGCCGAAGCGGTGCGCGGCAATAGACTACCCCATCGTCGGAATGACGAACGCGTTCTGGTCGCCGCCATCCGATCCGTCCGGCCAGCGCTGCGTGACGGTCTTGAGTTTAGTCCAGAACCGGACGCCCTCCATGCCATGCTGGCCGTGGTCGCCGAAGGCCGACCGCTTCCAGCCGCCGAAGCTGTGATAGGCGACCGGCACCGGGATCGGCACGTTGATGCCGACCATGCCGACGTCGACCGCTTGCGCGAATTCGCGCGCGGCGTGGCCGTTCCTCGTGAAGATCGCGACGCCGTTGCCATATTGATGCTGGGAGGGGAGGGCGAGCGCCTCCTCGAACGTCTCCGCACGCACGATCTGGAGGACGGGGCCGAAGATCTCCTCGCGGTAGCTCTCCATGTCCTTCGTCACGCGGTCGAACAGGCTCGGCCCCATGAAGAAGCCGTCCTCGTGCCCTTGCATGGAAAATTCGCGGCCATCGACGACCAGTTCTGCCCCTTCGTCGACGCCTTTCTGAATCCAGCCCTTCACGCGCTCGCGATGTTCCGCGGTCACGACCGGGCCGTAATCCGCGTCCGGGTCGGTGGAGACGCCGACGCGCAGTTTCTCGATCGCCGGGATCATCGCCTCGCGTAAGCTGTCGGCGGTCTTGTCGCCGACCGGCACTACCACCGGCAGTGCCATACAGCGCTCGCCCGCCGATCCGAACGCCGCGCCCGACAGGTCGTTCACCACCTGGTCCATGTCCGCGTCGGGAAGGACGATGCCATGGTTCTTCGCGCCGCCCATCGCCTGCACGCGCTTCCCGTTCGCCGTACCGCGCGAATAGACATAGTGCGCGATGTCGGACGATCCGACGAAGCTGACGCCGGCGATGTCCGGATGATCGAGGATCGCGTCGACCATTTCCTTGTCGCCGTGGACGCACTGTAGAATGCCTTCGGGCGCGCCGGCCTCCAGGAACAGTTCGGTCAGCCGCATCGGTACCGACGGATCGCGTTCCGACGGCTTAAGGATCATGGCATTGCCGACCGCGATGGAGACGCCGAACATCCACATCGGGATCATGGCGGGGAAGTTGAACGGCGTGATGCCCGCGCCGATGCCGAGCGGCTGGCGCATCGAATAGACGTCGATGCCGGGGCCCGCGCCCTGCGTATAGTCGCCCTTCAGGACGTGCGGGATGCCGCAGGCGAATTCGATGACGTCGAGGCCGCGCTGCACGTCGCCCTTCGCATCGGCGATCACCTTGCCATGTTCGGAGGAAAGGAGCTCCGCCAGCTCGTTCATGCGCGCTTCGACCAGGCGCTTATATTCGAACATCACGCGTGCGCGTTTCTGCGGGTTCGTCGCCGCCCAGGCGGGTTGTGCCGCCTTCGCGCGTTCGACGGCGGCGTCCAGATCGGCCTTCGTGCCCAGACGAACCTCGGCCTGCACTTCGCCGGTCGAGGGATTGAAGACGTCTTTCCTGCGCGTACCTTCGCCCGCAGCATGGCCGCCGCCGATCAGATGGTCGATGATGCGCATGGTCTGGTCTCCCTGGATGTCCGGCGAGCGGAGCGGGCGCCGCCCTTGCCGGAACACGGGACCGGGCGCGGCGCGGCATGATGGTTGAAACGCGGCTCATAACCGGTCGGCAGCGGCCGCGTCACGGCCTTTATCCTCATGCCCATCCTCATATCGGAGGCGGCATGATTACCAACCGTTAACCGTCCGCGCCCTAGCGGCGGTCATATGGATTCGGCATCCACCTCTTCCGACGACAGATCCGTCCTGCCCGGGGACGTGCGATCTCCCGCCAGGGTGACCGCCGCGCTCATCCTCTGCAACATGGTCACGCTTGTTGCCGCGATGGGCGGATATGGCCTCCTCGCCGCCGGGTCCGCCCTGGTATCGGCCGCGATCCTGGTCCTGCCCTTCATCGTCCGAAACCTGCCCCGGCGCAGCGCGTCCGCTGCCGAAGAGGCGTTGCCCGAGGCCTGCTATATGCCCTGGTTCGACACCGAGGCCGGCGCGCTGACGACCCTTGAAATCACCGCCCCATCCGCCGCCCTGCCGCACGCTCTCGACCGGACCGCCACAGATGCGCCGGCCTGGCGCGCCATCGACGTTGCGGTCCATGTCGACGGCGGCCTCCGCGATCGCGCTCTGATCGACCGTCTGTGCAATCTGCAGCATGATCTGAACGGCGCGCGGCTGATCTGTATCCTGCCGGCACCGTCGTTCCGCCGTCATGCGCGCACGATCGAGCGGCTGCGCGGCTGCGGCCTGATCGTCGCCGTTCGGACAGGTCCGAAAACCGGTCGCGGTATCGGCCGTATCCTGCAGCGCCGCGCGGCGGACCTGATCGTTGCCGAGGGTATCGACGCCGCATCCGCAGTGATGCCGGCGGCGGCGGACAGCAACACGCCGGTCGCCGTCACAGGTCTCAGCCGGTCCGGCGACCAGCGCACGGCGATTGCCGGGGGTATGCTCAGCGTTGCCGGTCCCTCGATCCACGGCGCGATCACCGCCGATGTCGCCATGGCCATGCAGCCGTCCGCCATGGCGCTCGCCAGGACAAACGCAAGCCACGAAACCGATACGGCAACGGATGGGGCCAGCGCTCATCTGACCGCCGACGAAGACACCGGGCGCCCGCACATTCCGACATCGCGCGTGCTCCCGGCGGCCGAGTGGCGTCTGATGGAGGATCTGCGCGCCGCCTACGGCACCGGCGATCTCGCCATGCACTACCAGCCGAAGATGCATTGCCGCACCAATCGCATCGACGGTGCGGAGGGGCTCATTCGCTGGGCGCACCCGGCCAAGGGGGCGTTGTCGCCCACCGAATTCATCCGCATCGCCGAACGCAGCGGCGATATCGTCTCGCTGACGCATTGGACGCTGGACCGTGCCGTCGAGGATCAGCAGCGACTGAAGGACGAAGGTCTCGATCTCGACATCAGCGTCAACCTGTCGGCCGGCCTCGTCTGCAACCGCGCCTTTCTGAGCGAGGCCGTGCGCCGGCTGGAACCGCGCGCCGGGCGCATTGCCCTGGAAATCACGGAAACCGCGATTATCGACGATCCGGACGCCGCGCTGGCGGGGCTCGAAATGCTCACCGAGGCCGGCATCGCGCTCAGCATCGACGATTATGGTGCCGGCATGTCGTCGCTGACCTATCTGAAGCGCGTGCCCGCGTGCGAGTTGAAGATCGATCGGCTGTTCTCCGCCGAGCTGGCCAGGAGCCATAACGACCCGATGCTGATGCGGTCCTCAATCGACCTGGCGCACGGTCTTGGCATGGAGGTGACGGCCGAGGGCATCGAAACGCAGGCGAGTCTGGCGCTCCTCCGCGTTATGGGTTGCGACCGCGTCCAGGGGTTCCTGACCGGCCGGCCGATGCCGATCGACCGCTTCATCGCCTTCATCCGCGACCATGAACATCTGAACGCCGTCGAAACCCCCAGCACCGGCTTCTCCCGCGCCGCCAATTTCTGGTAGTGACGACATCTGTTAGCAGAGGCCACGGCGCTGCTATCGCCAGCAGCCGGTAGCCCCGCCAGTCTTCAGCGTCGCACGCTGGAGACCAAATGGATCACAATTCGAAATTACCGTTGCCCCGGACCTGATCCGGGGCCTCTCGCCATGCCGGGCGGAACCCCGGATCAGGTTCGAGCCGACACCCGCAAAATGATCGAAACAGCCTAGCCTGATCGACAGTCCGCCGACGCTGGCAGACCCCGCCCGGCCGTCGCCATCTACCGGACGACCGATTCGCGAAATCGCTGTGACTTTTCCACAACGGCAGCTCGGCCATCGCTGCCGTGTCGAAGCGGCCGATTCGAAAACATCCATTCCAGACAATATCTTGGCGCCGTGGGCGCGACCCCCGGGGAACTTCTCTTGCCTAAGCCGGTTGATTGGTTAAATTAACGTTAAGGAAAAGGGGATTTTGATTATGCGTATCACATTGAAGGCACTGACAGCGGTTGCGGCGCTGGCGTTCGGCGCGACGAGTGCGATGGCTTATGGAACGACGATTCCGTTGTCCGCCGATAGCTATGGCACGACGATCCCATTGACTGCTGAATCTTATGGCACGACGATCCCACTGACCGCTGAGTCTTATGGTACGACGATCACGCTGACAGCCGACGGCTACGGTACAACCATACCGCTCGACGCTGAATCTTATGGCACGACGATCCCGCTGTAAGATATGGAAATATAGGTTTGAAAAAGGGAGCTTCGGCTCCCTTTTTCTTTTCGTCAGACTTTTCTGCTACGCACGCTGTGATGCACCAGCTACGCTACCAATGGATCGTGCTCGTAATCGCCGCGTTGGCTTGGGCGACGCCTTCGGCTGCAGAAAATACGGACGATCCACGGCAGCTTCTTGACGATATAGAAACATCATTATTCGATGATCCTGTTCAAGCATTGCAAGAACTTGATTATATTGAAGGTATAATAAAAAAAGACGCTAGTTCGGGGGATGAAAAGTTATTTCTGGCTGCCAGGATTAATCGACTGCGTGGCGCGGCCCAACTTACCAATGGCGAACTGC
>JBCCAC010000034.1:0-12047 GCA_039815015.1 Pseudomonadota bacterium
CCAGTGATGCGACCCGCACGTTTTCTGGCGATCGGTGCGCTCGGCTTCGGGTTCGCGTCGATCGTCCTTCAGGCCTGCCTGGCGATCGGCATGTCACCATATGTCGCCCAGATTCCGGCTCTCGCCCTCACGATCCTTCTGACCTGGCGTCTGAACCGGCGCTTCACCTTTCATCATGCGGGCCGGGGAACCGTATCGGAATTCCTATTCTACCTCGCCGCGTCGATGGTCGGCCTGCTGACGAATGGCATCGTCTATACGGTCGCCATCATGGTCGATGTCAGTCCGGCGATCGCCCTGGCGTTAGGAACGCTCGCCGCTGCAACCGTGAACTGGCTGGGCTATAGCCGCATCGTCTACCGGACGGGCTGACCCCGCCGGTCATGGTCGCGCGCCAGACAGACCGCAAACCCGATAAAGATCAGCGCGATCGTGTGCGGACGAAAAAGAACGCCGTCGACGAGCGACATGGCCAACAGACAGTTGGTCATGAGCACATAGGGATACAATGTCGCGTCGTGCCGCAGCGCCCGCATCATCGCGAACCATGCCGACGCGAGCAGCGCGAATGCGGCACATGCGGCGATGACGCCCCAGCTCAGTGCGAACTGCAGGATCACATTGTGCGGTTCGGTAAAACGACGGCCGCCGACCTCGATCAGCCAGTGCGCAGCACCCGCGCCCCAACCCCATATCGGCCGTTCCGCAATGTGCGACAGCGCGCTGAGCCAGATCGTCGTCCGGCCACTGCCGAAATCGGAATTGCCGTCGCGTATCAAACGGAAAGAGTCGCTATCCGGCAGATTGGCGTAAGCGATGCAGAATGAAATCAACAGAAGCCCCGCGAGCGGGATCAAACGGGACGCTGGAAGACGTACACCGCCGAAGAGAGTACCGGCCACCAACGCGCAACCGAGGCCGTAAACGGCTGCGCGCGAGCCCGTCCACAGCAGCGTCGACATCAGGATCACGATCATCGCGGCCAGACAGGCTTGCCATCGACGATCTTTCCCAGGGGACCGCAGGAACATCGCGATCGGTATCGCCGCCATCGCCGTCAGCACATGCCCGAGCGAACGGACGTTTGCATAGCCGGGCATGGCATAGGTCCATTCGACGATCTCTGACCAGTTCGTCGAAACATGTACGATCAATATCGGCACATAAACCAGCATTCCTGCCGACAGGCAGACGGCGAAGCGGTCCGCGATAGTCCGGCTCGTGCCGCGAAACAGCTGAAAGACGCATGCGGCGAAGACGAGGTGAAGCAGCCATTGAACGCTCCGGCCAAGGGAGGTCAGCGGCATCTCGGAAACGAACAGCGAACTGACGGCGAACGTCGCGAGGAATATCGTCAGCAGGGCGCGGACATAGACCGGACAGCCGGACCATACACTCGACAGCCGGACACCGCTGCGAAACGCGATCAGGCAGACGACGCCTTCAGCTAAAAGATAAATCACGTCCGAACGGCGCAGCGCCTGCAGAACGGCATCGGAAAGCTCACGCTCCGTCCCCCGATACAATATGGCGGCGATAACGGGCAGTGCGGCGAACAGCAGCGCGATCAGCAATATTCGCTGCACCTTCGGCGCCACGGTCGCGCCGAATGCGTCTGCCTGCGAAGTCGTAAGGGTCGCCATGCCGTAACCCTAGTCCGGCCGGGCTAAGACAGCGTTAAATGAGCACTGCCGGCTATGTCGCCGCTATGGATGCGCGCGGCCCCCGACGTCGTCGCAGCACGCGATAGAAGGTCAGCACCAACCCCGAGATCGCGACGGACAGGCCAAGGCCTGCCGCCAGCTGCACCAGAGGATTGTTGAAATCCTCCCGTCCGTCATAATCCATGATGTGGAGCATCCACATGAAATCATAGACGCGCCACAGGCATGTGCGGCGGGTCAGAACCTCTCCGGTGACCGCGTCCATGTATAGCCGCAGACGTTCGGGGCCGGCGAAGCGGACCTGCCAGACCGGGAGCGCACCGCGCCATTCGGACGGCGGATCCGCTTCGATCAGGCTGACCTCCTCGATCGCCGCGGCATCGGCGACGGCGATGCCCGCCAGCGCCGCAATCCGCTCGGCATCCGGCGGCGGGATCGCCGCACCCGTATAGGGGTCATGCATCATGCGCCGCGTCGGATGTGTGACGACCAGAACGGCCCGCGCGCCGATATTGCGAAGTGCCACATCGGTCACGGGTTCCCCGTCAAAGTCGGGCATGACGAACGGGCGATCGAGCACCGGCGCCTCGGCCTTCGCCATCAGATGTTCGCCGCGCACGGTCTCGATCGGCCATATCGTCATGAAAAGGCCGGACACCGTCCACAGCATCAGCTGCACGCCCACCACCAGCGCGATCCATTTGTGCAGCTTCGTCGCGATGCGGTGCGTACGGTTCGCCATCGTAAATCTTAAGCTAGAGCGCGGACGCCAGATCGCCGCGCCAGCCGGCCCGGTCCCACGCCGCAACCTCATCGGTCGCATCCACTGCCACGATCGCCCAGACATTATCCTCGGCCGCCAGCGTGTAGCGACTTTCAAAGGTCAACAGCGCGTTGCCCTTGCCGTCTTCCAGCCGCCAGTCGATCCGCGCCGCCGCGGCGTTCGCCGGCAAATCCTTCGCCTCGTCCAGATGCGGAACGACATGTTCGACGCCGTTCGCTTCGTAAAGCGTCAACACCTCGTCCATATTCGTCCGGACCTCTTCGGTCGTTTCCAGAAAAACCGTTTGCTCGCCGGTTCGAATACCGTGCGGCGTCGCCAGAAAGGACAGGATCACGTCCTCGTCGTTCGCATTGATGGCGGCGGCATAGTCGGCGAAGAACGCCGACAGGATGCCGTGCAGGTCGGGCGTCGTTTCAACCACCACGTTTCCTTTGTCCGAGCAGGCGCAGGCGCAGTGCATTCAGGCGGATGAAGCCCTCGGCATCGCGCTGATTGTAAATGCCCTGATCGTCCTCGAACGTGACAACGTCCTGCGAATAGAGGTTGAAATTGACGTCGGCACGCCGGCCGACAGTCTGGACGGACCCCTTGTAAAGCTTCAGGCGCACCTCGCCCGTTACCTCGGCCTGGCTGTGATCGATCGCCGCCTGCAGCATCTCACGCTCCGGAGAGAACCAGAGACCGTTATACAGAAGTTCCGCATAACGCGGCATCAATTCGTCCTTCAGATGCGCCGCCCCGCGGTCTAGCGTAAGTTGTTCGATGCCCCGATGCGCCTCCAGATAGATCGTCCCGCCCGGCGTTTCGTACATGCCGCGCGATTTCATGCCGACAAAGCGGTTTTCAACGAGGTCGAGCCGGCCGATGCCGTGACGGCGGCCCAGCTCGTTCAGCGCCTCCAAAAGTTCCGCCGGGCTTTTCGCTTCACCGTTCAGCGCGACACCGTCACCGCGTTCGAAGTCGATCGTGATATATTCCGGCTCGTCCGGCGCATTCTCGGGGTCAACCGTACGCGAATAGACGTAGTCCGGCACCTCTTCCCACGGATCTTCCAGCACCTTTCCCTCCGATGAGGTGTGCAGCATGTTCGCATCGGTGGAAAACGGTGCCTCGCCGCGCTTGTCCTTCGTCACCTCGATGCCATGCTCTTCGGCAAAGGCGATCAGGCGCGTGCGGCTGGTAAGGTCCCATTCGCGCCACGGCGCGATGACACGAATGTCGGGATCGAGCGCGTAATAGCCCAGTTCGAAGCGGACCTGATCGTTGCCTTTTCCCGTCGCGCCATGGCTGACGGCCGTTGCGCCGACCTGATGCGCGATCTCGATCTGGCGCTTCGAAATCAGCGGCCGGGCGATCGACGTACCTAGGAGATACAGCCCCTCGTACAGCGCGTTCGCGCGCATCATCGGGAAAACGTAATCGCGAACGAATTCCTCGCGCAGATCGTCGATGAAGATGTGTTCGGGTTTCACGCCAGCGGCCAGCGCCTTTTCCCGCGCCGGCCCCAGTTCCTCGCCCTGCCCCAGGTCCGCGGTGAAGGTGACGACCTCGCAGCCATAGGTCTGCTGCAGCCACTTCAGGATAACGCTCGTATCGAGGCCACCGGAATAGGCGAGGACCACGCGGGAGGGATCGGTCATGGCGGGTGCTTTCGGCTGGAAACCGCGAGGCTTTCGCAGAGATGAAAGGGCCGTTCAAGGGAGATGCACCGGCGCGGGCGTAAAGATGATCAGGACGTTCAATTGCCTATTTGGAGATTCGATCAATGAAGACCGAGTTCCTGATCGCCGCGAGCATGGCGACCCTGTTCGCGGGCGCCGCGACCGCCCAGCATAACGATAGAGACGAAGAGGCACATGCAACGCAGCGTGCCGATGTTACCGCGCGTGTCGCCGAACGGTTCGACCGTGCCGATACCGACGCGGACGGCATTCTGACCAAGACGGAGATCACTGCCGCGCGAGAGGCGCGCCGAAGCGCCCGCGCGGAACGCCGGGACGAGCGTTTCGCCAAAGCCGATGCGAACGGCGACGGACGGCTCGATCCGGATGAATTCGTCGAACTTCGGTCCGAACGGGTGGGCGGAATGTTCGCGCGTCTCGACAAGGATGGTGACGGCACGCTGACGAAGGCCGAACTCGCCGAAATTCGTGCCGGCCGCGACCGACGCGGCGGCAAGCGCGGACGCGGCTTTCTGGGCGCGGGCCTGATGCGCCTTGCCGACGCGAACAAGGACGGCAACGTCTCCCGTGAAGAGGCGGAAACCGCGGCTCTGGCCAGGTTCGACCGCGCCGATGCCAACAAGGATGGCGTCGTCACGCGAGAGGAACGCCGCACGGCCATGGCAGAGATCAAGGCGCTGAAACGGCGCTGACGGACACGCGCCATACCTCGGCGCGTCTCGAAGCGGTCGGTCGCGGGTTTTCTCCCCTTTTTCCGCACCTACCGCTGGAACAGGAGGGCCGGTGTGTCGAACGGACGCGCCGGCCCTTTTGTCGATCCGACAAGGATATTTTCATTGGGTCCTTCGGCAAATCGGCTTAGCGTTCGCGACATGCGCGGGACTTGGGTTGCGAGAATGGCATTGAAGACGCTGTGCCTGTTCGCGCTCGTCGCCGCATTCCCGGTGCCAGCCTTCGCGGCGACCATCGTCATTGATGCGTCGGTAGAGCGGGTCGCAGGCGAGCCGGCAGTCGAAATCGTCTTTCTGAACGATAAGACGACCGAATTTCTGCCGCCTGACACGCTAGCAGCCGAAATCGTTCAGGACGAGATCGTCGTCCGTGCCGAACTGCGACGGATCGGTAAGGATGTTGCGGCCGTGCCGCCGGGCGGCTTCTCACGAGAGCGCTACGCGGTTACGGCGGACGGCGCATGGGATGCCGCACGAACCTTCACGATTCGTACTGCGTATCCTTTCGCCGCGACGCGCGCCGCCCTCGCCCTGCCGCCTGTCGGCACCGAGGAACCCCCAGTCGAACTCGCCGCCGCCGACCCGCCCGATACGCGTACCGAACCTGAAGCGCCAGCGGAGGCGACGCCGGATCGCAACCTTAATTTCTCTCCCTACCGACCGATCTACGCGCTGTTCGGTACCGATCCGATCAACGCCAAGATCCAGTTCGGATTCAAATACGCGCTCGTCGATCCGGACGGTCCGTCGGCGCAGAAATTCGATTTTCTGCGCGGTATCTATTTTGGCTACACGCAGACGATGTTCTGGGACCTCGGCCTGCCGTCGGAGCCCTTTCGTTCGATCGATTTCAAACCGGAACTCTTCTACCGTTATCGCAGCGACCTCGCCATTTCACAGGCCGAGAACGCAATCTTCAACGTCCAGGCCGGCGTCCTGCACCAGTCGAATGGCGAGGACGAAGCGGAATCGATCAGATTCAACCAGTTCTATGCCGAACAGTCCGTGAACCTGTCCGCGTTCGGAAACTTCCGCCTGACCGTCGCCCCGCGCGCGCTGTTCTATTTCGCAGACGAGGAAGACAATCCGGACATCGAGGATTTCTATGGCCACACCTCGCTCCGGCTGACGCTGGCGGAACCGGACGGGCTGAGGGTTCAGGGATTCGTGCGCGGCTTCATCGGAACGGACCGCGGTGCCGGCCAAGTCGATGTCAGTCATCCGTTCAGCCTCGGCTTTCTCGACGAGCTCAATTTCCGTGCCCATGCGCAATTCTTCACCGGATTCGGCGAAAACCTGACCGAGTTCGACAAGCGATCGACGGAATTCCGCATCGGCATCGGACTGGTACAATAAAGGTGCGCGCACGCACGATCGGCCGGGTCGTCGGAACGGCCGTGGGCCTTGGTGCGGCGCTCTGGTTGCTGCGGGCAGAGGATCGCCGGCCGCTGCGCTCTGCCGGGCAGCCACGGGCACGGCGGCAGCTGACCAATCTCGCGCTCGGCGCTGGTAGCCTCGCGATGGCGGGACTCGTTCAGACACACGTTCTCACCCCGCTACTGGCACGGGATACGGGCCGCTTCGGCCTTGTTCGTACGCTCCCGGCGCGACTACGTCCCCTTGCCGCCTTCCTGCTGCTCGACTGGGCGATGTACTGGTGGCACCGCGCCACGCACCGGGTCGATGCACTTTGGCGCCTGCACCGGGTACATCATGTCGACCTCGGTCTCGATATGTCGACGGCGATCCGTTTCCACGCCATCGACCAGATCGTCTCGGCGCCCATGCGTATCGCGATGATCGTTCTGATCGGCCCCGACGCGCGGACACACGAGACATGGAACCGCTGGTTCTTCGCCAACGTCCTCTTCCATCACACGAATGTCAGGCTTCCATATGCTGCCGAGCGATGGCTGTCCCTGGTCATCACCACGCCGGCGATGCACGGCATCCATCATATGGCGCGACGCGACCTTTCCGATGCGAACTGGACGGCGGGCTTCAGCTGGTGGGATCGCCTGCACGGCAGCTTCCGCGCCGACCTGCCCGCGAACGCGGTGCGTATCGGGATTGCGGGCTATGCGGCGCCGGTAGATACAGTCGCTTCACTGGCACTGCCGGCAGCTTCCACAGCTGATGATTGGCCGCCGGGCACGGACGAACCGACCGCCATCGCCAGATAACGCGCCTCGGTTTCGAACATATAATCTCGCGTCAGCGGCAAGGCATCGCGGCGGCGGGTCAGTTGCAACTGATAGTTGCAGTGGCCGTCATGTTTGAACGCCTCGCGCGCCGACGCGAGGTACCAGGTCCACATGCGGTAGAAGCGATCGTCGTAAAGCCGCTCGATCTCCTCGCGCGCGAATTCGGTGCGGCGCAGCCAGGCATCGAGCGTTCTGGCGTAATGCAGGCGTAGCGTCTCGCAATCGGTCAGCCACAGCATTTCCCGCTCGATATGCGGCACCATTTCGGAAAGCGCAGGCGCATAGCCGCCGGGGAAGATGTATTTGCGCGTGAACGGGTCGGTCGCCCCCGGTCCGTCGGCGCGGCCGATTGTATGAATGAGCGCGACGCCGTCCTCGGTCAGAAGGTCGCGGACGCGGGCAAAGAACTCTCGGTAATGCGGCAGACCGACATGTTCGAACATACCGACTGAGACGATGCGATCGAACGGTCCGGATATGTCGCGATAGTCGATCAGCTCGAACCGGACGCGGTCGGCAAGTCCTTGTTCCTCCGCGCGCTGGCGTGCGACCTTCAGCTGTTCTTGGGAAAGGGTGATACCGGTAACGCGGACGTCCGCCACCTTGGCGAGGTACAGCGCCATACCGCCCCACCCGCAGCCGATGTCGAGGACATGCTGCCCAGGCTGCAGATATAGCTTCGCGGCGATATGCGCCTTCTTATCGTGCTGCGCCTGCTCGATATCCGCCTCGCGCCCGCGGAAATAGGCACAGCTATATTGCCGGTCGGCGTCCAGAAAGAGATCGTAGAGCCGGTCGGACAAATCATAATGATGTGCGACATTGTCCTTGGCACGGCGGCGATAGTTCAGCTGATAGACTTTCGAGGCAAGTGCCTGGGTGCGCCACATCTTGACGCGCATCGGATTGTCGTCGGACCAGCGTGCGTTGAGCGCGACAAGCTCCAGAAGATCACCGATGCCACCGCCCCTCTCAACCAGCAGTTCGCCGTCCATCCACGCTTCGCCCGCGCCAAGGACGGGACTGCGGCCGATGCGGCCCGCCGTGCCTGGCGTCGTGAAGCGCAGATGGACATCGGGTCCATCCCCGCCGTCGCCGAAGACGCGGCGCGCGCCGTCATGGTCGACGATGGTCAGGCGTCCGCGCTGGACAAGACGGGTGAGAAGACGGGATAGGAGTCGCATCCGGCGGATTTGGCCGTCGCGCGAGGAGAGCGCAAGCCATGATGAGACCTGATCCCGAACCCGCCGGTCCCGGCCAGGAAAGCGTCTGGGACTATCCGCGCCCCGCAATCGCCGAACGTTCCAACCTGCCCGTCCGTATCGTTTTCGGCGGCGTGACGATCGCCGAAACGGACGCCTCGGTACGGGTTCTGGAAACCAGCCATCCGCCGACGCACTACATCCCCGAAACCGCTTTCATCGACGGCGCGCTGGTACGCATATCCGGCCGGTCGCTGTGCGAATGGAAGGGGCAGGCGCATTATTACGACGTCGTCGCGGGCGGACGCCGAGCGGAACGCGCCGCCTGGGGTTATCGCACACCGACGCCCGCCTTCGCCGCGCTGACCGACCACGTTGCCGTCTACCCCGCGATGATGGACGGCTGCTATCTGGACGGCGAGGCGGTTGTCCCGCAGGCGGGCGGCTTCTACGGTGGCTGGATCACATCGCGCGTCGCCGGCCCGTTCAAGGGGCCGGCCGGAACGAATTTTTGGTAGGTTCGTTAAATACTTATGAATGATACAGATCCAAACGAACATGCCCTTCCCGGCCGCCGCGCGCGACTGAAAGCCTTTATGTCGCTCAAGCGGCAGAATACCGTTCTGAAGGCAGGCGTCGCGGCGATGGCAGTTGCGGCGGCACCCGTTGGCCTTTCGATGATGGATGACGACACGACGCCCAAACCCGTCACGCTCGGCAAGGGCACGGCGGGCGTAGATCCCGATCTGACCCCACGCGATCTACCCGCAGCCGGTCGCGAGGTCACGGCCGCGAACTCGACCGCCCCTGACATAACCGGCGTCGACATCATCGACGAGGTACTCGCGGACGGCGAAGACGTCGTCGAAGAGATTGCCGACGATCTCGGCATTGGCGAGGCGAGCTATTATGGCGAGCGCTTCGCCGGCAGACCGACGGCGAACGGCGAAACCTTCGACCCTGCGAAAATGACCGCCGCCCACAGGACCCTGCCCATGGGCAGCAAAGTCCGCGTGACACACAACAGGACCGGCAAGTCGATCGTCGTCCGCATCAACGATCGTGGCCCGTTCCACGGCAACCGCGTGATCGACCTGTCAAAGGCTGCCGCGCGAGAAATCGGCATGCTTCATGCCGGAAAGGCCAGGGTCAAACTGGAACTGCTGCCGAAAACCTGACGCCAAAACGGTCGACCGACCGAGGTCAGCCCCCGACCTGCGCGACGGCGATGCCCGGATCCTGTGTTGCGACGGGCGCGGCGACGATGTCCTTTACCTGTGCGCCCTTGTCGACGACCAGCGTATCGGGATCGCCCGCGGTCGAGCGCGCGGCGGGGTCTGGATTGGTGGCGCCGGCGTCGTCGAGCAGTAGCGTCTCGGCGGTGGATTTGGGCGGCGGGCGTACGCCCGGACCGAACAGCGCCTCCATGGCCTGCGTCTGCGCATCGGCCTGCATCGCGCGCGGCGCGCCCGGACGCGGCGGTTCCAGCGCGAAATCGGGCGGCACGACCAGCGGCGCATTTCTTGTGATCGCCATCTCGTCGGGCGCGTTGCGATTGCCGAGCAGCGCACCGCCGCCACCGCCGCAGGACGCGAGCAGCAGCGATGCGGCCGATATGGCCAGAACCTTATGCATTTTCTTCCTCCTTGGCGTGCGCGCCGTCGCCGATGAAGGCACGCAGCAGCAGCAGGCCGACACCTATCGTAATGGCAGCATCGGCGACATTGAAAACGTAAAAACTCCACGATCCCAGATGAAAGTGGACGAAATCGACGACATAGCCGAGCCGCACCCGGTCGAGAATATTGCCGATCGCACCGCCCAGAATGAGGCCCATGGCGGCAAGGTCGACGCCGTCGCGCTCCGCATTGATCCACCAGATGATTGCGGTCGCGATCCCGCCCGTCAGAGCGACCAGCGTCCAGCGCGCGGCCTCGCTGCCGGCCGTCAGAAGGCCCATGGCGACCCCGGCATTTTCGACCCAGGTGAAGGACAGGAACGGTAATAGCGGGACGCTGCCGAGGCTTTCCAGCTGGAGGCCGGACACGATCCACCATTTCGAGAGCTGATCGAGAACGAAGATTATAGCGGCGAGCGCATAGGCGGCGCGGGCAGAAAAGCTGAACTTCATGCCGGTGCGTGTCCGATCGCGCGGGCGCAGCGGCGGCAGAGTTGTGGCCCCGTATCGACGTCCGGTGTATGCCGCCAGCAGCGGGCGCACTTCTCCAGCTCCGTCCGATCGACCCTGACCCATGCGCCTTCATACGAGGAGGCGGCGTCCGCGCCCCCGACCGCCTCGCAGCGCACGTCGACACGCGCGACGATCGCCAACTCCGCAAAATCGACCGATTCCGCCATCGCCTTGTCCTCGATATCGCAGAGGATGAGCGCGACGTCGGCCTCGTTGGAGGAGCGGATGGTCTTGTCGCGCCTCAGCGGCTCGATCGCCTCGGTGACGGCGGCACGCAAACCGCGCAGGCGTTCCCATTTCGCAAGCAGTGCCTCGTCGCGCCAGTCCGGGTCGATGTCCGGCCATTCGACGAGGTGCACCGAGCCATCGCCGTCCGGATAGCGCGTCTGCCATGCCTCCTCCGCCGTAAAGGCGAGGATCGGGGCGAACCAGCGCATCAAGGTTTCGAGAAGGATGTCGAGGACTTCGGTGCAGGCGCGGCGCTTCGGATCGTTGGGTGCGTCGCAATAGAGCGAGTCCTTGCGGACGTCGAAATAGAAGCTGGAGAGGTCCGCGCCGCAGAAGGTCTCGAGCGTCGTCAGGTAGCGCGTGTAGTCATAGGCGTCGGCAGCCTCGCGCAGGGTCGCGTCTACTTCGGCGAGGCGCGCGAGCACCCAGCGCTCGAGTTCGGGGAGGTCGCTGGTATTAAGATTAGCCCCGGAACGGGGGGAGCCCGCCCCGGGGAGGATCTGGTTTAGTGCGCCCAAAAGAAAGCGGAGCGTGTTCCTGAGTTTGCGGTAGCGGTCGGCGACGCCCTTGACGATCTCGTCGCCGATGCGGTGGTCCTCGGTATAATCGACCGCCGCGACCCACAGGCGGAGGATGTCGGCGCCGTGCTGGTCGATGATCTTCTTCGGATCGGTCGTGTTGCCGAGCGATTTCGACTGTTTGCGCCCGTTCTTGTCCAGCGTCATGCCGTGGGTGAGGAGCGCCTTGTAGGGCGCCCGCCCCCGCGTGGCGCAGGATTCGAGCAGCGAGGACTGAAACCAGCCGCGATGCTGGTCGGACCCTTCGAGATAAAGGTCGGCGGGCGCAGAGAGATCCGGCCAGCGGTCCGAGTCCAGCACGAAGGCGTGTGTCGTGCCGCTGTCAAACCAGACGTCGAGAATGTCGGTGACGGGCTTGTAATCGGCCGCGTCGTAATCCGCGCCCAGCAGGGCCTGATGGTCCGCGGCGAACCAGGCGTCCGCGCCGCCGTCCCTGACCGCCGCGACGATGCGGGCATCGACGTCCGGATCGCGCAAAAGGTCGCCGGTTTCCCGGTGGACGTAGACGGTCAGCGGCACGCCCCAGGCGCGCTGGCGCGACAGCACCCAGTCAGGCCGGCCTTCGACCATGGATTTCAGACGCTTGTGGCCGCGTTCGGGGACGAAGCGGGTCTTCTCGATCTCGGCGAGAGCCGTGGTGCGGAGCGTATCCTCCCCGGTCCGGGCCGCGGGTCTCGCCAAGCGCCGCACGCACGCTCCCGGCGCCCGCACCGCCGCGCCGGCGTACACCTGCGCCGCCGTCAGGTCCTCGAGCACCGCGTCCTTCGTCGCAGACGCCGCCAG
>JBCCAC010000232.1:0-4414 GCA_039815015.1 Pseudomonadota bacterium
CGGCGGCCGTCGGGCGAAACGCTGGGGAAGCGCGCCATGCGCGCGGTGAAGCTGTCCGGCGCGACGGCGATCTTCGGATGCGGTGCCAGCGCGACGCGGCGCGTGTCGTCGATGCGGAAGGGGACGACGCGCGTCTCGCCGCCATCTGAGGAAATGCGCCGGATGCGGCCGCCTGCCCAGAACAGGATGTCACGGCTGTCGGGCGTCCAGGCCATGTTCGGATAGACGCCGGTGACCGCCCAGGTCTCCATCACATCGCGGTCTAGGTCGGTATAGAGCGCTCGTTCCTCGCCGGTTTCAAGGTCCTTCACCCATAATTGCGACTGGACGTCCTCACGCCGGACGAAGGCGATCCTGGTACCGTCGGGCGACGGGGTCGGCCGCACCGATCCGCCGAGGCCGGAGACGGCCGTCACCGTCTCACCGGTCCTGAGATCGTAGCGCTCGATATTGAACAGATCGGTGTTCGAATCCTGCGCATATTCGAAGATCGGACCCGGCGTGACGTTGCGCGTGAAATAGATGCTGTCGCCGTCCGCTGCGAAGATCGGCTCGCCCAGTTCCTTCTGATGCTGTTCGTTCGGCCGTTCGACCAGCTTTACGCCCGCACCGCCCGCGACGTGGTACAGCCAGACCTCTCCGGTCCCGAGCGAGCGGCCGGTCGTGAAGTGCTTCTTCGCCGCGATGAAGTGGCCGTCGGGCGACCAGGTTGGCTGGTTGAGGAGGCGAAAATCCTCCTTCGTCACCTGGCGCGGATCGCTGCCGTTCGCGTTCATGATCCAGATATTGTCGCCGCCGCCCCGGTCGGAGGTGAAGGCGATGCGCGCGCCGTCGGGCGAAAAGCGCGGCTGAACTTCCCAGGCGAGGCCGGCCGCGATGCGCGTCGGCGTGCCGCCTTCGATCGGCATGGTGTAGATATCGCCCAGCAGGCTGAACGCGATCGTCTGCCCGTCAGGAGAGACGTCAAGGTCGATCCAAGACCCTTCCTCGACCTTGATCGCGACCTCGCGAAAGGTAGCCCCGTCGGGCGCGTTGACGTCCCATTTGGGCTCTTCGGCATCGGTACCGGACGCGGGCGTTTCCGTCGGCGCGGGGGTGGCAAGTGGCGCATCGGTGGTTTGCAGCGCGTTCCGCGCCTGCGCTTCGGGCGCCTCGGTGGCGTCGACCGGATCTTCGCCAGGCTGCTGGGCCGCTATCGGCGCCGTAGCCAGAAAGGCCGCTCCGGCCAGACAGATGTATTTCATTCGCTGCGTTCTCCTAGGCTGCGCACGTCGTCAATAAGGCGAAGCGCGAAAATGTCAGGGATATTGCGACGCCCGTCGACAATCAGCACGATACGAACTTTCTCTCCGACGACCTGGTACAGGATGCGAAAGACACCTTCGACAAGCTGTCGGAACTGGGTCGACTTGCCCGCGGCTTCCTTCGAAATGCCGCCGCGAAAAGGCATTTTGTTCAGGGATGCGATCCGTTCGATGATGGCGTCGGATATTCGGATCGCCGTGTCCTCGCCCGCGGCCTCCGCATAATATGCCTCTATCCGGCGGATATCGTCTTGCGCTTCGCGCAGCACGACCACCTTGTAGGATTTCACTCCGCGGCTTCTGTCATCCGCCGCGCATCCCGGTCTGCTTTCAGGGCTTCCCGCGTCTCTTCCAAAGTGAACGTCGGTTCACCTTCCGCCGCCAAGGTTCGCTCGTAGAGCGTCTGCATGAAGGCCCAGTTCTGTCGCTCTCTCTCATAGGATAGCGCGTCCACCAGCACCGCTTTCGCTTCACCGTTCTGTGTGATGATCACCGGCTCGCCCGTTTCCGTAATTTCCTCGATGATTTTCGCGGCATTCGCCTTCACATAGGAAATCGGCTTGATGTTCTTGAGCAGCATCGTGCATCTCCGACCGAATATGGTCCGTTTATAGTCTTCCGCGCAAAGAGGGCAATCCGCCGCTGGCCACGTATCCGCCGTATCCGCTAGGAGGGGCGGCATGACGGAAACCGACACCAATACCGACACGCCGGCCGCCCGGCGAACGCGTCCCTGGCTTCGCCGCGTCGCGCTTGCCTTCGGGGCGCTCACGCTCGTGGGCATCGCGGTCCTTGTCGGCGGGTATTTCTGGCTGGCGCGCGACCTCCCCAATGCAGAGGCGCTGGCGGATTACGAACCGCCGCTGCCCAGCCATGTGCGCGACATCACCGGCGCACCGCTCGCCGATTTCGCGCGCGAGCGGCGTATCTACATCAGCTATGCCGACCTGCCGCGTTCGCTGATCGAGGCGTTCATTTCCGCCGAGGACAAGACGTTCTTCGACCATGGCGGCGTCGATCCGACCGGCTTCGTCAACGCCGTTTTCGACTATATCGCCAAAACGGGATCGGGCGAGCGCGCCGTGGGCGGTTCCACCATCACGCAGCAGGTGGCGAAGAACCTTCTCCTCAGCGACGAATATTCCGTCGTCAGGAAGCTAAAGGAAATCATCCTCGCGACGCGCATCGAACGCGTATTTTCCAAGCAGGAAATCCTCGAACTCTACCTCAACCAGATCTTCCTCGGCCGCAACGCCTATGGCGTGCAGGCGGCGAGCTTCGCCTATTTCGATAAGCCCGTGACCGATCTCGACACGCGCCAGTCGGCGTTCATCGCCGCGCTGCCGAAGGCGCCATCCAATTATAATCCGTCGACCGAACGCGGCCTTCGCCGGGCGACCATCCGGCGCGACTGGATCCTCGGCCAGATGGCGGAAAACGACTATATTACGACCGCCGAAGCCGCGGCGGCGCGCGCCGAACCGATCACGGTCATCGACCGGCGCCGGCAGATGACGCCCGATACGCGCCTCGGCAGCTATTTCGTCGAGGCGATCCGCCGCGATCTCATCGACCGGTACAGCGAAGAGGGGCCGAACGGGATCTATACGGGCGGTCTGTGGATTCGCTCGACGCTCGACCCGGACATGCAGGCCGCAGCGGAGACCGCGCTGCGCGATGCGCTCGTGCGCTACGATCGCGGACGCGGCTGGCGCGGCGCGACGGACACGATCGAGCTGGGCGAGGGCTGGCAGACGCGGCTCCAGAACGTCAACCTGCCGGTCGGCTATTCCGACTGGGTGTCCTCGGTCGTCCTTGCCAAGGACAGCGGCCGCCTGACGCTCGGGTTCGAGGATGGCAGCGAGGGTGTCCTCGTCTCCGGCAACGCCCAGCTGCGCGACCGCGGCGGCGCCGGAACCGCGTTCCGGGAGATCACGCCGGGTGACGTCATTCCCGTCAAGAAGGTCTCCGGCAATGAATATACGCTGCGGCAGATCCCCGAAGTCGGCGGCGGCATGGTGGTGCAGGAGGTGTCGACCGGCCGCGTTCTCGCCATGGTCGGCGGCTTCGACAGCCGCAAATCCTCCTTCAACCGCGCGACCCAGGCGAAGCGGCAGCCGGGTTCGACCATCAAGCCGTTCGTCTATGCCGCCGCGCTCGAAAACGGGTTTACGCCGGCATCGCTGGTCGCCGACGCGCCCTATTGCGTCTATCAGAGCCGCTCGCTGGGCCGGAAATGCTTCCGCAATTTCTCCGGCCGCTCGGCGGGCAATCAGACCATGCGCTGGGGCCTAGAACAGTCGCGCAACCTGATGACGGTGCGCCTCGCCTACAAGGCGGGCATGGAGAATGTCGTCGAACTGATCGAGGACATGGGCATCGGCAGCTACGCGCCCTATCTCGCCTTCTCGCTCGGCGCCGGCGAGACGACGGTGCTCGAGCTCACCAACGCCTATGCGATGCTCGCCAATCACGGCAAGCGGCAGCGGCCGGTGCTTTACGACCTCATTCAGGACCGGCGCGGACAGGCCATTTTCCGCGCCGATACGCGGGAATGCCAGTCGTGCAATCAAAGCGTGTTCGACCCGTCGCAGCCGATGCCGACGCCTGCCGACCAGCGTCCGCAGGCGATGGACCCGCGCACCGCCTATCAGGTCGTCCATATGTTGGAGGGCGTGGTCGAACGCGGCACCGCCGTCGCGCTCCGGAGTCTCGAACGGCCGATGTTCGGCAAGACCGGCACCAATAACGGCCCCACGAACGTCTGGTTCATCGGCGGCACGCAGGACATCGTCGCCGGCTTCTATATGGGGTTCGATCAGCCGAAGGACATGGGCGGTTACGCGCAGGGCGGCACGCTCGCGGCACCGGCCGTCCGCCAGTTCTTCGAACTTGCGCTCGACGAGGACGATGTCTCGCCGCCCTTCCGCATCGCGCCGGGCGTGCGCATGGTGCGCGTCGACCGCCGCTCGGGAAAGCGCGTCTACGGTGCCTGGCCGGGGAAGGGGCCGAAACCGGCGGTAATCTGGGAGGCGTTCAAGCCCGAAAACGAACCCCGCCGCCTCGCCGCCAAGGCCTCCGACCCGTTCGTAAAGGCCCCCGAACGCGAA
>JBCCAC010000272.1:0-3878 GCA_039815015.1 Pseudomonadota bacterium
CGGCCGAAGACGTCCATGCGCCAGCCGTCGAGCAGCGGAATATTCTCCCGCTCGCCGGCAGCCAGTCGTTCCAGATCCTCGGCGCGGCCGATCAGCTTGGCGGCGACGCTCGCCTCTTTCGCCCTGACCTTCATGAGCAATTTCAGAAGGTCGGCAACCAATGCCGCGTCCGCGCCCAGGCGTGGACGGCCCCGCGGTTTCGTCGGCATATCCGCCTTCGACATGGGGCCGGCCTCTTCGATCGCGTCCATCAGCCGCGCGCCGATATCGTTCGAGGCCCAGGTCTTCGAAAGGCCGCGGATCCGGGAAAGGCCCTGCTGGTCTTTCGGCGGGTGGCCGGCGAGGTCGGCGAGCGTCTCGTCCTTGACGATGCGACCGCGCGGCAGGTCCTTTTCCTGCGCTTCGCGCTCGCGCCAGGCGGCAAGCGATCTGAGGCGGCCGAGCGCTTCGGGGTTGCGACCCTGAAACTTGATGCGCCGCCATGCCTTTTCCGGCGCATTGGCGTAATTGTCGGGATCGGTAAGACGGGTCATGTCCTCGTCGAGCCAGGTTCCGCGATCGAGCCGCTTCAGTTCCGACAGCATCTTCGGGAACAGCTCGGCGAGATGCGTGACGTCGGCAATGGCATAATCCAGCTGACGCTTGTCGAGCGGCCGCCGCGCCCAGTCGGTAAAGCGCGCGCCCTTGTCGAGCGTCAGGCCGAGCATCTGCTGCACGAGCGGCGCGTAGCCCAGTTGTTCGCCCATACCGAGCGCCATCGCGGCGATCTGCGTATCGAACAGCGGCCAGGGCGTCTTGCCGGTCAGATTGTAGATGATTTCCACGTCCTGGCCGGCTGCGTGCATGACCTTCAGAACGTCATCGTCGACCAGAATGTCGAGAAAGCCGGACAGGTCGATGTCCGCCTTCGGATCGATCGCCGCCACCTCGCCGGCGCCCGCCACCTGTATGAGGCAGAGTTCGGGATAGTAGGTGCTTTCGCGCATGAATTCGGTATCGACCGTGATAAAATCGGCCGATCGGAGCTTCGTATTCAGGCTTTCGAGGGTGGCGGTATCGGTAATCAGTTGATAATCACTCATCGCGCTCCCTTAGTGAGCGCGCCCGCGCGATACCAGCGTGCATTCCCCGTTTAAGACCCCATTTTGAGACCAGCTGGAGCCAGACCCGCCCATGCACGCCTATCGTACGCATAATTGTTCCGCGCTGACCGCCGCCAATGTCGGCGACGAGGTGCGCCTGTCCGGCTGGATCCACAGGAAGCGCGATCATGGCGGCCTCCTCTTCGTCGATCTGCGCGACCATTATGGCATCACTCAGATCGTCGTCGAGGAAGGGGAGGGGGACTTCGCCGTGCTGGACGGCGCGCGCGTCGAGAGCGTCGTGACGGTGACGGGAAAGGTGGTCGCCCGCTCCGCCGATACGATCAATGCCGATCTGCCGACGGGCGAGGTGGAGGTTCATGCGGCAACCGTAGAGCTTCGGTCGGCGGCGGCGGAACTGCCGATGCCGGTCTTTGGCGAAGCGGATTATCCCGAGGATATCCGGCTGAAATACCGCTATCTCGACCTTCGGCGCGAAAAGATGCACGCCAACATCATGTTGCGCTCGAACGTCATCGCATCGATCCGCCGGCGCATGATCGAGCAGGACTTCACCGAATTGCAGACGCCGATCCTGACGGCGTCTTCGCCGGAAGGCGCTCGTGATTATCTGGTGCCGAGCCGCGTGCATCCCGGCAAGTTCTACGCGCTGCCGCAGGCACCGCAGATGTTCAAGCAGCTGCTGATGGTTGCCGGCTTCGACCGCTATTTCCAGATCGCACCCTGTTTTCGCGACGAGGATGCCCGCGCCGATCGCAGCCCCGGTGAATTCTATCAGCTCGATTTTGAGATGAGCTTCGTCACGCAAGACGATGTATTTGCTGCGATAGAGCCCGTGCTGGAAGGATTGTTCCGCGAGTTTTCCGACAAAACGGTGACCGCGGCGCCGTTCCCTCGCATTCCCTATGCCGAGGCGATGCTGAAATACGGCTCGGACAAACCGGACCTCCGGAATCCGATCGAGATCGTCGACGTCACCGAGCATTTCCACGGATCCGGCTTCGGCCTGTTCGCGAAGCTCGTCGAGAGCGGCAACGTCGTCCGCGCCATTCCGGCGCCCGGCGCTGGCGCGAAGAGCCGTAGGTTCTTCGATGAGATGAACGAATGGGCGCGGGCCGAGGGCCATGCCGGCCTCGGCTATATCAAGATCACCGATGGCGAACCGGGCGGTCCCATCGCCAAGAACCATGGTCCGGAGGCCACCGCGAAGCTGATCGCGGCGCTCGGCCTCGGTGAGAATGACGGTGTCTTCTTCGCCGCCGGCAAAGCCGGCGATGCGGCCAAGCTAGCGGGTGCGGCGCGGACACGCATCGGCGAAACGCTCGGCCTGATCGCGGACGATCGCTTCGATTTCTGCTGGATCGTCGATTTCCCCATGTACGAGCGGGACGAGACGACCGGTGAAATCATCTTCTCGCACAATCCGTTTTCGATGCCGCAGGGCGAGATGGAAGCGCTGGAGACGAAGGATCCGCTCGACATCCTCGCCTGGCAGTATGACATCGTCTGCAATGGTGTGGAGCTGTCATCGGGCGCGATCCGGAACCATCGCCCGGACATCATGTACAAGGCGTTCGAGATCGCGGGCTACACGCAGGAGGATGTCGATCGCGATTTCGCCGGCATGATCGGCGCATTTAAATTCGGCGCCCCGCCGCACGGGGGTTCGGCACCGGGCGTCGACCGGATCGTCATGCTGCTGGCCGACGAGCCCAACATTCGTGAGGTCGTGACCTTCCCGATGAACCAGCGTGCTGAAGATCTCATGATGAATGCGCCCTCTGCAGTTGGCGAGCGCCAGCTGAAGGAACTGCATCTGAAGCTCGACCTGCCCAAGGCGAAGGCCGAAGCGTAACCCCTGCGGCCATTCACGCGTATTAACATTCCATAAAGAGAATGATTGATGCGAGAATGATGATGACCAAGTGCAAGTTCGGCCTGAACCTGAGTATTGCGACCGCGATCGCGGCGCTCCTCGGTATGTCGCCGGCGATGGCGCACGATAGCTCCGTCCGGGTACATGTCGGGCAACCGACGTCGGGGCTGGCCGTCACGACGCCCGTTGCGAAGCGCCTGCCGACGCCGCAACCGGTCTTTCGTCCCGACACGACGCCCCGCTTCCTCGTCAGGGCGGAGCCGTTTGCAGGCACTTCGCTGCAGTTCCGCGATAACACGTTCGATGAGGTCGGCTACTGGTCGCCTTCGCTGCACGAATTCGACGATGGCAATCGCGCCTTCGCGTTCGGCGACGATTACCGACCGGGCGAAGGTTATTTCGGTCCGGCCTTTTCGGACGGCTGGCTGACGCTCGATCCGCTACTGAAAGCGGACCCGGTCGCACGCTATTGGGTGATCCGCCAGTTCGACCGCAACAATAATGGCCGGCTAAGCTTCAAGGAAGCGCGTCTGGCGGGCGAGGCGTTCATGCTGATTTCCGACGATGACCGTGATGGCTATCTGACACAGAATGAGAAGCGTGCCGGGATCGCCGACCTGACGGCGGAATATCACGAGCTGAGAGCGAAGGCGGCCGGCTAGGCCGGTTCCGCAGACTGTGTCGGCGTCGTTTGTGACGATGCCGATGCCGCTGCGGAGTTCGACAAGCGACTGGCGGGCCCTCTCGGTGCCGTCAGAATCCAGCGGGCGCCGAGCCCCTCGCTTTCAAGCGTCAGTTCGCCCCGCATCTGCTGGCTCAAATCCTCGATCAGGGTCAGTCCGAGCGTACCGCGCGCTTTCACCGGGGACGGATCGAAGCCCGGGCCGCTATCCGTGACG
>JBCCAC010000030.1:0-12581 GCA_039815015.1 Pseudomonadota bacterium
AAAATGACGGACAAGGCGGCGACGGAGGCGGTCAGGGCGGCCGAACGCCAGGAACTCCTCATCGCGGAACTCAACCACCGCGTGCGCAACATCCTGACGCTGATCCGCGGCGTGATCGTGCAGTCGCGCGGCGATACCGACGACGTCGCCGGCTTTACCGAAAAGATCGGCGGACGCATCCATGCGCTCGCCCGTGCGCACGATCAGATCACACAGGTCCACTGGGCACCCGCCTCGCTGCAGACGCTGCTTAAGACCGAGGGCGAGGCCTATCTGTCCGAAAAGGCGGACCGGCTGCGTATCAGCGGCGATGACGTGCTTCTGAAGCCAGCCGCCTTCTCGACCATGTCGCTGGTCGTGCACGAGCTTCTGACCAACAGCTGCAAATATGGCGCGCTGTCGGACTCGACGGGACATATCGACGTCAAGCTGGCACGGAACCGCGATGGCGATCTGCTGGTCGACTGGCGCGACGTCGGCGGACCCAAGGTGAAGCCGCCCGCGCGCAAGGGGTTCGGAACGACCATCATCGAACGGTCCATCCCGTTCGAACTGGACGGCGATGCGACGATCGAATTTCCGCCGACGGGCGTCGAAGCGGCGTTTCGCATTCCGGCGTCCTTCGTGGTCGATGGCGAGGTCGAAGCCTCCGCACCGGTCAGCCGCAAAGACAGGAATGCGGCGGCGTTTTCCGGCAATGTCCTGATCCTGGAGGACAATATGATCATCGCGATGGACGTCGAGGACATCGTGACGAAGCATGGCGCGCAGACGGTCGAGATCGCCAGCCGTGTTGCCGAGGCCCTGACGCTGATCGAAGAGAAGGATTTCACCTTCGCGATGCTGGACGTCAATCTGGGCAGCGAGACGAGCGAGGCCGTCGCCGACGAACTGGTGACGCGCGGCGTGCCGTTCGCCTTCGCGACGGGATATGGCGATGCACATGAAATCGCCGACCGGTTCCCGAACGCCGCCGTCCTGCAAAAGCCGATCGACGAGGCGGCGCTGATGCAGGCGATCCGCCAGTCTTAAGTCGCAGGCTCCGGCAACGCAGGCATATGTTGCGTCGTGGACGATCGGAGCGGCGCGCATTCGATCGAAGTCCGCATATTTCGGATATCTAGCCGAAGATCAGTCGCCAGTCCGCCGCGCTCATCGTTTCCGGTGCGATTTGCGGGGGGTCGAACCAGGCATTGGCTTCCAGGATGGATGGGCCGTCAGCCGTCACGGCGATGTCCCAGCCGATGGCATCGAGGCCGGGCATCAATTCATGGGCGGCGGCGCAGGTCGCAATCGCTTCCCGCCACAGCGGAATGCGGATGTCCTTCAGCGGCTGTCCCGTTTCGGGATGACGCTCGATATCGATGATGCCGACACTGCCGGGACGGCGGCGGCGGCCGACGATGATCTGTCCGCTGTCCTGATCGGGAACGGCGACGAAATTGCCGGTCATGCCCTTCTGGAAATTGTCGATAACATTGTCGCCGGCCACCATTTTCAGATAGCCGAACAGGAGGCGGGCGGGCTGCCCCTCGCCCCGGTACGTCGCGATCCGGAGCGACTGGAGACTTCGCCGTCCGGACGCCGCCATAAGATCGGGATGGTCGTAGAGCCGCGCCTGAAACAGCGCGGGCGTCGCCGCGACCTTCGCATCGTCCAGCAGCGCCGCGAAATCCGCATGAACGTCACCGGCACCGGACCATATGGCACCCTTGCGAAACTCGTAGGTGTCGAAGCCCGAGCCATAGGCGCCGGCGAGATCCTTGCGGATGAAATCGCCCTGTGGCGTGGCCAGCAGATCCAACGTCCCCGCGCCCGCAACGGCGTAAACCTCCGGGTGAACGATGTTCTGCGCGCGGCAGAAGGCGTAGAAGCGATTCTTGTCCTCGCTCAACGCCGCGGCGTCGGGCCGGTTATGTCGCCGAAGCGCCGGCTGCGACTTTTCCTTGCTGCAAAGCAGCGGATAGCGGCGACGCACTTCGGGAGCGCAGAAGCAATAGCTGCCGATTTCGACCGTCGTGAACTTCTCACGGAAATAGAGGTCGGCGACGCCGCCAAATGCCTGGGACTTGGAGATGTCGTAAACCGCGGCGATCTCGTTCGCGAGCGCGATCAGGTCCGCGCTGCGGCGCCAGGCTTTGGCGGCGATCCCCATGCCGCCGCTAGCGCCCCGTCGAGAAGAAATGCGGAATCGGATCGGTCACCGGTTGCAGGAAACCGCGCCAGTTCGATCTGCGCACATTCGCAAGTTTCCCCGGCGTCGCGAACCGGCGCACGATATCGCCCGGCAGTACATATTCGCCGCTCGCAGTCGCGGCGGGCGCCGTCGGCATGCCGAGAACATGGCGAATGCCCGCTTCTACGAAATTCAGCCCGCACCACATGGCCGCGGGCATGGTGAACCAGAAGCGCGGATTGCACTCCAGAACCAGAAAGCGGCCGGTCGCCGCGTCATGGCGAAAATCGAAATGCGCCGCGCCGGTATAGCCGAATTCACCAATGATGGCGGCGCTCTGCGCCTCGATGGCGTCATTCCGTTCGAAGGCGAGCGCGCCCTTCTCGTCCCAGCGCTGGACCGCACTGGCGATGACCTCGCCCTCTTCCGCGATCACGGAACAGTCGATGTCATAGCCATCGACGAACTGCTGCACGATGAGCGGCGGTTCGCTGTAGGGGGCATCGCCCAGCACATGCGCGCGCAGCCGGTCCGGGCCGTCGATCCTGACAACGCCATGGCTGGATTCGCCGTTCAAGGGTTTCACGATCAGCGGATAGCCGATCGCGTCGGCAACAGCGGGATCGAACGCGGCCCTGGACGGGATCAGGCGTGTCGTCGGCGTCGGCAGGTTCGCCGCCTGCAGACGCTCGGCGAAGCTCCATTTGTCGTGGATCGCATGCAACGCCGCCGCATCGCTCGCCGGAAAAATCGGCGCCGGCAGTTCACCGCGATGTTCGGCGAGAAACGCCGCGGCCGCCATGTCGCCCGGTATGACGATTTCGATGTCGTACCGGCGGCAGATCTCGGCCAGCGTCGCCAGACTCTGCCCGGGTGCCGCCTTCAGATCGACGACGTCATGAGACGCGGCATAGCGGGAACGGGCCGCGACGTTCCCTGCGTCGGTCGCCAGATGAACGGTGCCGCAACGGGCCGCGCAATAGAGCGTTTTCAGGTTCAGTGGGCCGCTCGCCCCCAATAGCAGCATCCGCACGTCGATCATCGTCGCAGCAATCCCTTGATCCTGGCCTTCAGCCCCAGGCGGTCCAGCGCCGTTCCCACCCCCTCAACGCTACGTACGAAATTTCGATGCGATGCGATCAGCAGGCGGTTCGGAACCGTCGCCGGCAGAACGACCACGTCGGCGCATCGGACCGCATCGGTCGCGAACTGACGCTTATGCTGCCCGTCGCCCGGCGTGAAGTCGAAGATGCGATAGCGCGCCTCGGCGAACAGCCTTTCCATCGCATCCCATTGCAGGATCGAACCGACGGAATGGCGTCCATATTCAGGGACATATCCCAGATAGGCGTAGATGACCGTTCCGTCCTCTATCGGGCAGTAGAGATATGCGACCGGCCGTTCGGTGTCGAAAATCAGATAGGCGCGAATGCGATCTGCGGCCGCCTCGGCGCGCATGTTCGCCAGAAAGGCGTCGTCCTCCGGCAGACCACTGTCCAGCAGCCGCTCCTGATAGGTCGTTTTCGAAACGTCGCGCGCCAGGCGGTGGAATTCGTCGAGTTCCGGCGGGGTGCGATATTCACGGATATCCGGCATTTCGCCGCCGGTCTCACGCGCGAATTTCCGTGCCTTCCGCCGCAAGGTCGAGCGCGTTTTCGACGACATGGTCGCGCCATAGTCCTCGAACGTGCCGTCCATGCGCGCATAATGATTGGGATAGGTTTCGCGCACGTAGAACAGGAATCCGCCCGCCGCCGCCTGCAGATCCTTCAGCCGGGACTGCGGCACGCGGCGGTAGACGGTGCCCTCGCCCCTGGGGGCCGGTGGCGGTGCGCCCGCAATCAGATCCTCGAACGGATAGAGATAGGCCGGAAGACTCCGTACCGCGCTGGCGAGCGTGCGCTCGCCGACCTGGAACCGAAACGGATAGGCGCGCGCAGCCGTCCAGCCGCTCATGCCGCTTCGCGCTCATAGAGGAAATTGCCGATCGCCTGCTCGGCCATGCGCAGGCCCGTGCGTGCAAGGTTGGACCGGATCGGCGGCACCGGGCCGTGGCGCGTCAGCTCCCGCGCGTCGAGATCGCGAAAGCCGACCGTCGCCGCCGGCGCCGCGGCCAGCATCTCGCAAAGCCGTTCGAACCGGCGCACCACGAACGGATGCGGGCGGGTTCTGGCGCGATTCAGAAGCTCGAAACTGTGCGATACGATGGTGAACAGCGGATGCGCGGCCGCGTGGGCACGGTTCAGCGCGTGCGCGAACTCCACCGCCGATGCCGCACAAAGCTGCGCGTGGCGGGCGCTGCCCGGACGGTCCATGAACCAGCTGACCGGAACCTCGACGACGCCGTCGCGCAGGACCGGCCGGATCGTCGCCGGATCGACGTCGATGTGGCTGTCGGCGGACGTGCGGTTGTAGCTCGAATCCCATTCGATGCCGAGCGATGCGAGCGCTTTTACCGTCTCGTCATTGGCGCCGTAATTGCCGGCGCGAAACGCGGTCGGCCGGACGCCCGCGCGTTCCAGTGCCGTTTTGGCGATGCCGAGAAGCTCGGTCTGCTCGGCAAGGGTAAGGTGCGTCAGCGACTGCTTTTCCCGCGGCAGCCGCATGGCGCCGTCGTGGAACCAGAGCCATTCGATGTGGCAGTGCAGCTGAACCTCGTGCCCGCGCGTCGCGATCAGATCGACGATGCGCTTCAGCATGTCATCGCCGATGGTCGCGGTGTGCAGGGCCTCGACGAAGAACACGCCCTTCAGGCCGTGCGCGTCCAGGCGGTCGAGCTGATGGGGAATGCCGAAGGCGCCGCGTGACGTTTCCCCGAGGATCGCCGACCGGTAATTGTCCTCGGGCGTGCGACCGCGCAGCTGCATCATCAGCGACAGCTCGGTATCGACGGTATAGAGAACCTGCATGGCGCGCATCTAACGCGCGATGGTGAAGAAAACTACGCTGCCAAGCGCCGCTGCTTCGCCAGTTTCTTGAGGACCATGTCGCGTTTCAGCTTCGACAGATGGTCGATGAACAAGATGCCTTCCAGATGGTCCATCTCGTGCTGCAGCACCGTCGCCAGGAAACCGTCAATCTGCCGCTCGTGAGGCTTGCCGTCATAATCCAGCCAGCGCGCGGTGATGACGGACGGCCGGTCGATGTCGGCATATTGCTCCGGCACCGACAGGCAGCCTTCATTATAGGTCGTCGTCTCTTCGGATGTCGCGAGGATCTCCGGATTGACGAAATAGAGCGGTTCCCGGACGCGCTTTTCCTCATCCGTTTCGCCGTCCGGCAATTCCTGCAAGTCGATGACGAGCACGCGGATGGGTTCGCCAACCTGAATCGCGGCGAGACCGATGCCCGGCGCGGCGTACATCGTCTCCAGCATATCGTCCATCAGACGGCGAAGGTCATCGGTGACCGCATCGACGGGTTTGGATACCTGTTTCAGGCGCGGGTCGGGCGTCTCTATGATCGGAAGAATGGCCATGTGGGCTATGTAGAAAGCGGGCGCCGTGCGCGCAACGGTACTACTGAAGCGGGCGCCGTGCGCGCAGGGCTTGGGCGATGGTGCCCTCATCAAGATAATCGAGCTCGCCGCCGACGGGCACACCGTGCGCGAGGGTCGAGACCGTGACGCCGGCGCTTTCCAGGCGTTCGGCCAGATAGTGCAGCGTCGTCTGTCCCTCCATGGTCGCGTTCATGGCGAGGACGACTTCGGTGACCGGCCCTTCCGTCAGGCGCGCCATCAGGCTGTCCACGTTCAGGTCCTCCGGCCCGACGCCTTCCAGTGCGGAGAGCCGGCCGCCGAGGACGTGGTAGCGGCCGGGAAACAGCCGCGAGCGGTCCATCGCCCACAGATCGGCCACCTCCTCGACGACGGCCAGAAGCGCATCATCGCGGCGCGGGTCCGTACAGACGTGGCAGGGATCCGCGGTATCGACATTTCCGCAGCGGGTGCAGGTCGACAGGTTGGCGTCGACGCGTTCGAGAGCGGCCTGCAAAGGCTTCAGCGCCGTTTCGCGTCGCTTTAACAGGTGCAGCACGGCGCGGCGCGCCGATCGCGGCCCCAGGCCCGGCAGCCGCGCGAGCGCCTGCGTCAACGCATCGATTTCCGGTGAAGACATGGGCTTATGTAAGGCGGTGTGACCGCAAGCTCAAACCCCGCCGCGAACCCCGCCGCGAACCCCGCCGCACTGGGCGCGGTGCATCAGAAACGCATCGGCGAGAACGATCGCCATCATCGCCTCGGCGACGGGAACGGCCCGGATGCCGACGCACGGATCGTGGCGGCCCTTCGTACTGATCTCGGTCGCGGTGCCGTCGCGCGTCACCGTCTCGACCGGCGACAGGATGGAAGAGGTCGGTTTCAGCGCGATGCGGCAGACGATCTGCTGTCCGGTGGAGATGCCGCCGGCGGTACCGCCGGCATGATTGCTGCCGAAGATCGGCGGATCGTCCGGTCCGCCCCCCGGCCGCATGGTGTCGGCATTCTCCTCACCCGTCAGGCGCGCCGCGCCGAAGCCGTCGCCGATCTCCATGCCCTTGACCGCATTGATCGACATCATCGCGGCGCCGAGTTCGCTGTCGAGCTTCGCGTAAACGGGCGCGCCCCAGCCGGCGGGCACGCCATCGGCCAGAATTTCGACGACGGCGCCGAGCGACGAGCCCGCCTTTCGCGCCGCATCGAGTGCGGTTTCCCAGCGCTGCGCGGCATCGGGATCGGCGCACCAGAAGGCGTTTTCGCCGATCGCGGGCGCGGAAAAACGCGTGGCCCGGTCGCCGCCCAGTTCGACCGTGTGCCCCAATATGCCGACATGCGGGATGATCCTGCGCGCGATGGCACCGGCCGCGACGCGCGCCGCCGTTTCCCGCGCGGAAGACCGGCCGCCGCCGCGATAATCGCGAAAACCGTATTTCGCGTCATAGGCATAGTCGGCATGGCCGGGGCGGTATTTCTTCGCGATATCGCCATAATCGCGCGAGCGCTGATCGACATTCTCGATCATCAGGGAAATGGGGGTGCCGGTCGTGCGCCCTTCGAAGATGCCGGACAGGACGCGGACCTGGTCAGGCTCCCGGCGCTGTGTCGTAAAGCGGGACTGGCCGGGCTTTCGCGCGTCCAGGAACGGCTGGATGTCAGATGCGCCCAGCTCGATCCCCGGCGGGCAACCGTCGACGACGACACCGAGTGCGGGGCCGTGCGACTCGCCCCAGCTCGTGAAGCGAAACATGTGGCCGAAACTATTCCAGGACATGGCCGCCGCTATTGGCGCGGGCGCCGGCGGATGTCCAACGGGAGCGGTTTAACCGTCCTGCCGTTCGAAGAGGGCGCGGTAGTGCTGCGTGCGCGTCACCCTGAGGCCGGCGAGCCCGGCGCGGTCGACCGCGCGCTGCCAGCCGGTGAACTCTTCCATGCTGAGCCCGTAGCGCTCGCACGCCTCGTCGACGGTCAGCATGCCGCCCTTTACGGCCGCCACGACTTCCGCCTTGCGCCGGACGACCCAGCGACGGGTCGACGGTGCCGGGAGGTCGTCGATCGTGATGGGTTCCCCGAGGGGACCGATCACGGATGCAGGACGGAATTCCTGATTTTCTATCATATTTCCCCCAGGCGACGAACGCCGGCGCGGTGCTTGCTCTGCATAAGCTTCGTCTAGGGAAGACGCCCTAAGACTTGACTAATTCGCGCGGTAAATTCGTGCAGAATGAAGTTTAAGTTTTACAGTTAACGCGGGCCTCATGGCTCAACGCAGCTGCGTGAGTTCCTGCAGCATTTCGTCGGCCGTCGAGATGATCCGCGTCGAGGCGCTGTAGGCGCGCTGGACGGTGATCATGTTGGTGAATTCGGCCGCCAGATCGACCGTGGAGGCCTCGAGAGCGCCCGGCACGATGCGGCCCGATCCCCCCGTCCCGGCCCCGACCAGCGAATAGTCGCCGGAAAAGTCGCTGGCGCCATATGCGTTGCCGGGCAGGCGGAGCAGGCCGTCCGGATTCTGGAACGTCGTCAGCGGGATGCGATAGACGGTGCGACTGAGCCCATTGTCGAAAAGCGCGTTGACCGTGCCATCCTCGCCGATCTCTACACCGGTCACATTACCGAAGAGGGCGCCATCGACGCTGCGCGAAATCAGGGCCGATTCGCTGTCGAACTGCGTCAGGCCATCGACGTCGCCGTCAGAGCCGATCGCCAGGCTGATTGGTTCCGATCCGGCACCGCCGGTCCAGACCGGATCGAAGGCGGAAAACAGCGCCGGATCGGATCCAGCGGCATCGAGGCTGCCATCGGCATTGAAGCGCATCGTTCCGGAAGAAAACAGCGTCCCCTCGCCGCTGATCTCGGTCGCCCACTGGTTGGGGCCAGTTTTCAGGAACGAGAGCGTCACATCGTGGAGACCGCCCTGCGCGTCGTAAACGCCGACCGTGCGCGCGAAATGCGCATCGACCGTGCCAGATGTCAGGTCGCCCGTCGCATAGCCGCCGGTGTGGACGGGCTGCGTCGACTGGAGATTGGCACGAAGACGAATTTCCGTCGTGGCCTCGGCGGTGCCGGACAATTGCGCGATGTTGATGCGGCTGAGCCCGCCGACATCACCGGAATCGGCGACCGTGCCGTCGGACGCGACGGGCAGACCCTTCAAATACAGACCGGCGGCGTTCCGGAGATTGCCGTCGGCATCGGGCGTGAAGCTGCCCGCGCGGGTGAAGCGGGTCTCGCCGCCCGCCGTCTCCGCGACGAAGAAGCCGGCCCCTTCGATCGAAAGGTCCGTGCCGCTCGCCGTCTGCTGCAGGAGCCCCTGCGCGCTGACCTTGGTACGCGTCACTTCGGCGACACCGCCGGGCGAGTAGGCCGCGCTGTTGCGGCTGCCGGTGACGAGCGTCGAGAATTGCGCCTCGGCCGACTTGTAGCCGACCGTGTTCACGTTGGTGATGTTGTCGGAGATAACGCCCATGGCGGACGAATAGGCGTTGAGGCCGGAAACACCGGCGAAAAGGGCGGAATAGAGGCTCATCCTGTAGCTCCTTTGAACATCGGTAAGATCAGGAAATGCTGATGATGTCGGCGGCGCTGACTTCGCGCCCGCCAATCGTGAGAAAAACATCGCCGCCGCGCGCTTCGACCGCGGTCACGGTTCCGGTCGAAAGGGTACGTGAAGGAACCGGGCGCGCGTCGGCATCGAGCGCGGTCACGCTCAGCCTGTAGGTCTCGCCGGCGCGGGCGCCGTCCCAGGTGAAGTCGTGCCGACCCGCTGCGGCGACGCCGTCGCCGCGATAGACGATGTCGCCGCCCGCATCGGTGACGGTGAGCCGGGTCAGCGCGGCGGCATTGTCGAGTTCGTAGCGCCACGCGGCGCCGGCATCCGTCGCAACCTGGACGTCGTCATAACTGCCGACGCGGCGGCCGATGAGCGCGCTGGCACCCGCGAGATCCTGCGTGCCGAGCGCCGACAGGATCGCATCCAGCTTGTCCGTCTGCTGGATGGCCTGCTCGACCTGGGAATAGCCGACCAGCTGCTGGGTATATTCCGACGTATCCATCGGATCGAGCGGGTCCTGATATTGCAGCTGCGTCGTCAGGAGGCGCAGGAACATGTCGAAATCGGCGGTCAGCGACTGTTGCGGCGTGGTCGCCGCGGCAGCGCTGTCGATGGCGGTCACGGTCATGGGTCAGGTCACCAGGTCGAGAAGGCCGGCGGCGCGCCGGACCGGAGAGGGAAGCGGCGCGTCGGCGCGATCGGCGAATTCGGCGTCGGCGCCTGGTTGCGGGCCGTCGGAACCGGAGTCGCGCCGTTCGAAGGCGAGTGCGCCCGAGTCGGCTTTCAGGCCATTTTCCGTCAACAGGCGGAGAAGCGCGGCCTCGTCACGGCGCAGGAGATCATGCGTTGCGGGATTGTCCGCCGCGATGACCCCCCTCACCTCGCCGGTCGATGCGAGTTCCAGACGGACGTCGATCCTGCCGAGGTCCGGAGGATCGAGCCGGATGCTGAAGTCGGATTTGCCGCCGATGACCTGACGCGCGATTTCGATGCCGACATCGGCAGCAAGCCGATCGGGCCGTGCGGGCAGGACGATTTCCGGCGTAGCTTCCGAGACCGTCGCGGGCAGCGACGCCGCATTCGGTGCCGGTGCAGCGGACGCGGGCGCGGCGGCGGGTACAGGCGCGGGCGTCATGACGTCGGACAGGCTCTGGGGCGCGGATACCGGTTCGCCGGCTTCTGCGGCGGCGGCTGGCCCAGCGGATGGCCGGGCAGATGACTGGGCGGCGGTCATTCTGGTGCTGTCAGCCATTGGCGCATCGGCGTGCGCATCGAGGCCTTCGGGCAGCGGCGTCACATCGGCCGCCAGACCGAGCGGCGGTGCTGGCGGCTCCGGCGCTTCCGATGCCGGGATAACCATGTCCACAGGCGCAATTTCCGGAAACGCAGCGACTTCACCCGCCGCCGCATCGCCCATAGCGGCGTCGTCCAAGACTGCCGGTAGCGCGTGGGTATTGCGCGCGATGAACGCCGCGAATGCGGTCGGACTCGTGCCTGCGGTGCCCGGCTCGCCAGTCGGCGCGATTTCAGCCGGTGCGCTGGATGGAAGGGAGGATGGCAGCTGCATGGCGCCCGGTTCTGCAACCGGCGGGCCAATTCGCACCTCCTCTCGGGACAGGGTGCCGCGCCCGGCACGTTCTGCCCGCCCATCGGGTGGCAAGCGCGGCAAGTCTTGCTACATGAGCGGCATATGACTGCGTCCGCCGCCATCGACCTGCAACTGCCGGTGCCCGCCGCCGGGCAGCGTGTCGTCGTCGCCATGTCGGGCGGCGTCGATTCCTCCGTCGTCGCCGCGCTGGTGAAAGAGGCCGGCTACGAGACGATCGGCATCACCCTGCAGTTGTACGATCATGGCGCAGCGGTCGCAGGATCGCGTACCTGCTGCGCCGGAAGCGACATTCGCGATGCCCGCCGCGTCGCCGACCGGCTCGGCATTCCGCACTATGTGCTCAACTATGAAAGTGCGTTCCGGGACAGCGTCATTGACGATTTCGCCGACAGCTATGCCCGCGGTGAAACGCCGATCCCGTGCGTGCGCTGCAACCAGACGGTAAAGTTCCGCGATCTTCTGGGCGTCGCAAAGGATCTGGGCGGGGCCGCGCTCGCCACCGGACATTATGTGCGCCGGGAGGTCGGCCCGAGCGGCGCGGAACTGCACCGCGCCGTCGACCCGGCACGCGACCAGAGCTATTTCCTGTTCGCGACGACGGCGACGCAACTCGATTATCTGCGCTTTCCGCTCGGCGGCATGGAAAAGGCAGTGGTGCGGGACCATGCGCGGCGGTTCGACCTCGGCGTCGCGAACAAGCCCGACAGTCAGGATATCTGCTTCGTTCCGACCGGCGACTATGCCGGTCTCGTGAAGCGATTGCGGCCGGAAACGGCGGAACCGGGCGATATCGTCGATCTTCGCGGACATGTCCTCGGGCGGCACAACGGCCTTGCCCAGTTCACGGTCGGCCAGCGCAAGGGGATCGATGTCGGCGGTCAGAGCGCACCGCTTTACGTCGTGCGCCTGGAACCGGACGCCCGGCGTCTGATCGTCGGCCCGCGCGAGGCGCTCGGCGTCGATGCCGTCGCGCTGAACGAGGTCAACTGGATCGGCGGCGACCTGCCGGCGGCGGGCCTGCAGGTCACGGCGAAGATCCGGTCGATGGCAAAGCCCGCGGCCGCGACATTCGACGGCGACACGCTCGAATTCGCGAAGCCGGAATATGGCGTCGCGCCGGGCCAGGCGGCCGTCATCTATTATGGCGATCGGGTACTCGGCGGCGGTTGGATCGCCACCACTAGATCGGCCGCAGAACGGCTGGCTGCCTAAGTCACGCCCGCAATTCCAGGTCTGCCCAGATCGGCAGATGATCGCTCGCCCGCTTGGCGAGGTCACTGTCGTGAACGCCGCTCGCCCGGCAGTGCAGCGCCTCGTCGTGAATGATGCGGTCGAGGTGCAGCGTCGGCCGTCTCGTGTGAAAGCTCGGCCCGCAGACGGCGGTGGTAAAGCGGCTCGGCAGTGTCGGCATCGCCGCACGGCGGCCGCGATTCCAGTCATTCGTGTCGCCCATGAAGATCGTCGGCATCGGCGATCGGACCGACAGCATCTCCATCAGCCAGCCGAGCTGACGGATGCGAAACAGGCCGGAAAGATCGAGGTGCATGCCGATGACGCGCACGGCGCCATGCGCGGTCTCGAGTTCCGCCAGAACGGCGCCGCGCGGTTCGAACGACGGCAGGTAGAGCGGTTCGGCACGCTTCACATCGACGCCGTTGCGTACAAGAATGGCATTGCCGTGCCATCCGAGGCTGAGCGGCCGCATGTCGAACCGGACATGGCGATAGTCGCCGGGGCCGACGTCCAGCAGGTCCGGCGTGATGACCGCACG
>JBCCAC010000101.1:0-7576 GCA_039815015.1 Pseudomonadota bacterium
CAGCATGTCCGCGGCCTCGCCGTGCGAATGGCCATAGCTGAGGCACAGCGTAATCGCCGCGCGCTCCTCGGGTTTCAGCCGTGCCAGTGCCCGCTCCAGATCGACGCGCGCCAGCGCTACATCCCGATCGGTCGACGGCGCGCCGTGAATGGTCTCCGTCTCGTCGTCATTGCCGCCCGGAGCGAACGCCGGCTTTCGCCGCCGCGTCTGTTGCAGGAAACAGCGCCAGGCGATGCGGAACAGCCAGGGGCGAAAGCGTGCCGGGTCGGCCAGTTGCGACAGCGACGTCCAGGCCCTGACCAGCGCCTCCTGCGCGATGTCGTCGCCAAAATCCTCCGCGCCCGGCGCAAGGCGGCGGCAATAGGCACGTAGGGCGCCCTGGTGACGGGCGACCAGCCCCGCAAACGCCGCCCGGTCACCCTGCGCCGCATCGATCGCCAGGACTGCATCGGAATGCATGCCGCGCTAGCTGGGCGGCAGCGCGCGGGCGGCGAATTTCGCCGTTAGCAGATAACCGATCCCGATCGTCAGCGGGAAGATCGCGATGCCGATAAAGTCCGTTTTGCCGACTGATAGCGCGAAACCGGCAATGGCCAGCGCGAACATCAGCAACAGGATCGCACGTCGGCGATCCTGTACGGCGTCGGACGCGTTTCGCATCAGCGCGGTCATCAATTCCGGATCGGGCGATTGCCCGGCGTCGACCATATGACGCAGCGTTTCGTTCGCCAGCTTGCGTGACTTCAACTGCACGACCAGCAACGTAATGATCACCAGCGCCGGCGCGAAAAAGATGCCCAGGACGGCGAGTTCTTCTTCCATAAGGATCTCCTATCTCAGATGTTTCGTTCCCAAGATGCCCGCACGGGTGCAAATGGATGCAAAAAATTTTCGCGGCCGGAGATCGCCGACCATGACCGGGGGCAGGCGTGCCGAATTCCCTTTTCAATCGATAAGCGATCGGCAACAGATTTCGCCACCATGCGCCTGCTTCTGACAGTCTTCCGATACCCGCCTCGCCGGCCCGACGCGCGATGAGCGGCTTCATGACAACCCAAGCTGGCGATCCCGGCGCGTTCGTGGATTTCGACCTGACGCGCGTCGACAGCCCCGCCTACGTCGTCGACGCCGCCGCGCTGCGCCGCAATCTCGCAGTTCTCCGCGACATCGGCACCCGATCCGGCGCGAAGATCCTTCTGGCGCTAAAGGCCTTCAGCATGTGGCGGACCGCGGAGATCACCCAGTCCACGCTCGACGGCACCTGCGCCTCCGGCCTGTGGGAAGCGCGTCTGGCCGCGAAGCACTATCCCGGCCATATCGAAACCTACTCGCCCGCCTATCGCACCGCCGATCTGCCAGAAATCGCGCGACTGTCCGACACGATCGTCTTCAACACCCCGGGCCAGCATGCGCGCTTCCGCGATCTTCTGGACCACAGCGGTCAGACATTCGACGTCGGATTGCGCATCAACCCGGAACACTCGACGGGAGAGGTGGCGAAATACGACCCCGCCGGCCCCGGCAGCCGCCTGGGGTTTCCCGTTTCACAGCTGCGGGAGGCGCACCTTTCGGGCGTCCATGGCCTTCATATGCACAGTCTATGCGAGCAGAGCTTCGCGCCGCTCGTACAGACCTGGGCCGCCATCGAACCATATCTGGAGGCGCTGCTGCCGCGCCTCGACTGGCTGAACCTTGGCGGCGGCCATCACATCACACGCGCGGATTATGACCGCGAAGGGCTCGTCCATTTGCTGCGCAGCATTGCCGACAAATACGATCTGCAATTGTGGCTGGAACCCGGCGAAGCGATCGCACTCGACGCGGGCATTCTCGTCGGCGAAATCCTCGATACGTTCCGGAATGGCGACACGAACATCGCCATCACCGACATCAGCGCCACCTGCCACATGCCCGACGTCCTCGAGGCCCCCTATCGCCCTGCCCTTCTGAACGAGGCAACCGACGGTGCGACGACAAGGCTCGGCGGCCCCTCGTGCCTCGCCGGCGACGTGATCGGCGACTATCGCATCGATGCGAAGCCCGGCACCCGCGTCGCGTTCCTGGATCAGGCGCATTATTCCATGGTGAAGACGACCACGTTCAACGGCGTCCCGCTCCCCTCCATCTGGCTGTGGGATTCCGAAACCGACACGCTCGACTGCGTCCGCCGCTTCGACTGGACCGAGTTCGAAAGGCGGCTCGGTTGAAGACGATACCGACTTAGCTTAGCTAAGTCGGCAAGGAGACGGACGATGCCGGTTCAGGTCAACATTCACGAAGCCAAAACGACGCTGTCGAAACTGGTGAAGGCCGCGCGGAACGGCGACGAGGTCATTATCGCGAAGGCGGGCAAGCCCATGGTGAAGCTGACCCCGATCGAACCGGCGGCGGAGGAACCGAAACCGAAACTGTCCGCGTGGGATGCCATGGCTGGCAAGATGGCCGGACAGTTCGATTCCGACGAATTCGTGAACATGGACATCAGTCACATTTGGAAAGATTACATGCCTGAAACATCTGAATGAAGCGCTGCCTCGTAGACACGAATGTGCTCATAAAGATGTTGGAGGCACCATCGAGCGTCTCCGCCTTTCACCGCGCGACACTGCGGCGTCCGGGAATGACGTTCCATGTCAGCACGGCCAGCTATTGGGAAATCGAGATCAAACGGACCATCGGCAAGCTGAATGTCGCTGCTGCCGACGTCCGTACCTTTTGTACCGAGCAGGGCTGGCGCGAACATCCCGTGGACGCCGATATCGCCATCGCCGCCGGTCAGCTTCCGGCGCATCATGGCGACCCGTTCGACCGCGCGATCATCGCAACGGCCCAGATCCTGCGTTTGCCGGTCATGACCAGTGACCATGCTTTCGCCAATTATGGCATTGAAACTATTTAACGTTCTGGCGGCTGCCCTACAGGCCCTACGGGTACGACCAACCCCTCCGGACAATCGAGCGCTTTTGCACCGGCTTCCCAAGTCGATTGCAGAAACGTCATCAGCATCGCGTCCGGATCGTCGGCGCGGGCCACATCTGCATAATTCAGGGCGAACTCGCCCGCATCGGCGAGCCAGTATGCGGGTTCCGGCTCGATCCGCGCGTCCCTGAACGCGTCTTTCGCCGGATAGGTATAGGCATAGAAGGCCGCCTCTTCGACCGGACCGCCACCCGGCCAGAAGCCCGCGCTCACCACCTCGTGACTATAGGCTTCGCGCGTCACGCGATCGGGCAGGTTCGGAAAGCCGCCCGGATGCAGAGGCGCGGCCCGCCCCGTAAAGCGCGTCACCGCAAGATCGAAACTGCCCCAGAACAGGTGACTGGGCGATGATTTGCCGACGAAGCCCGACCGGAACGCCGTGAACACGCGGTCGGCGGACTGAAACGCGCCGAGCAGCCGCCGCGCCGTATCGGCGTCCCACACCCGCTTCCGATCGTCCTCGGCGAAGGGAACCGCCGGCTCGACCTCGTTCGGCGACCCATCAATCGGCGCGGCAACGCCGATCCTTCCGAGCGCAGCGTCCAGATCCGTCTTGAACGCGGCCACGGTCTGTCCATCGAGCGGAAACACCGCTTCCGCCCCGGTCGATGCGACCAGCTTCACCTCCGCGCCGATCACATCGAACAGCAATTCGTAGTCGACGCCGTCCGCCGGCAGCACGTACGTCCGGAAGCCGCGCGGGTGGACGCGAAGCGCGACGTGCCAGCCATGATTGGTCCAGGGCAGCGTGCGCACCGGCAGCTTGCCGACGACCTGCAACCAGGCGTGAATGGTCTCGTAAACGTCCCGCTCGGCGGCGTAATCGAGCGCCGGCCAGCGCATCAGAAGAACGCCTGCACCCCCGTTTGCGCGCGGCCCAGGATCAGCGCGTGAATATCGTGCGTGCCCTCATAGGTATTGACGGCTTCCAGGTTCATCACGTGACGAATGACGCCATATTCGTCGGAAACGCCGTTGCCGCCATGCATGTCGCGGGCGTTGCGCGCGATCTCCAGCGCCTTGCCGCAATTGTTGCGCTTCAGGATGCTGATCGCTTCGGGCGCCAGCCGCCCCTCGTCCATCAGCCGCCCGCCGCGCCAGGATGCGAGCAGACCGAGCGTGATCTCCGACTGCATGTCGGCCAGCTTCTTCTGGAACAGCTGCGTGCCGGCAATGGGCTTCCCGAACTGGTGCCGGTCGAGACCATATTGCCGCGCGGCATGCCAGCAGAATTCCGCCGCGCCCATCGCACCCCAGCTGATGCCGTAGCGCGCCTTGTTCAGGCAGCCGAACGGGCCTTTCAGACCCTTGACGTTCGGCAGCAGCCGGTCGGCCGGGATGCGAACGTCTTCCATGACGACCTCGCCCGTCACCCAGGCGCGCAGGGCGAACTTGCCTTCGATCTTCGGCGTCTTCAGCCCTTCGTCACCGCGTTCCAGGATGAAGCCGCGAATGTCGCCCTCATCGTCCTTCGCCCAGACAACGAACACCTGCGCGATGGGCGAATTGGTGATCCACATCTTGGCGCCGTTCAGAATATAGCCATCGCCGTCCTTGCGTGCGCGCGACTTCATGCCGCCGGGATCGGAGCCGGCATCGGGTTCCGTCAGGCCGAATGCGCCGATCCACTCGCCCGTCGCCAGCTTCGGCAAATAGCGCTTGCGCTGCTCCTCCGTGCCATAAGCATGGATCGGGTGCATCACGAGCGAGGACTGCACCGACATGGCGGAACGATAGGAGCTGTCGACCCGCTCCACCTCGCGCGCGATCAGACCATAGGCAACATAGCTCGCGCCCGCACAGCCGTAACCCTCGATGGTCGAGCCAAGCAGCCCCGCCGCGCCGAAGGCTTTCATCAGGTCGGGATCGAACGTCTCGTTGCGATTGGATTCGCGCACGATCGGCGCCAGTTCCTTCTCGGCGAAGGATCGCGCCGTATCGCGGATCAGCGCTTCGTCTTCGGTCAGAAGCTCATCCAGGCCGAGTGGGTCGGCCCAGTCGAACGAGGCGCGTTTCTGTTCCGGCGCCGCGGGCGCCGCTTCGATCTTGTCAGGCATGATATTCATGGGTCGCACATAACGCTTCCGGCGCGGAAAATCGACGCTCGTCTTTCATGGAAAAGAAAAGGCGGCGGGAACCATGGGTTCGACCGCCGCCAGTTCACCGATGTGGTCCGCCGCCGACGCCGTGTGGCGCCGTGCGTTCCGAGATCGGATTGTCGCCGGGCATCGATCCCGAACGCCCCCCAGCGTCCAGGTCACAAAGACCTGCGACGATCCCCCGCTTTGCAAATGACGTGCCAGACGTTCCGTCCTCGCGAGACGCCTGATATTCAGAATATGAAGCGTAGCGACTGTTTCAAACTGGGGCAGTTAATACGTCGTCAAGCATAGACACCGACGGTGTCTTCAACGGATCGTGCTGCTCATCATCCAGCGCGCCGCCGGTTCGTCCCGCAACGCTTCCCGCCCCGCATTGCGCGCCTCGGCGCTGGCAAAGATCGCAAAACAGGTCGCACCCGACCCCGACATGCGCGCCAGGCGGACGTCCGTCAGCGTCTCGAGCCGCCCCAGCAAGATATCGATGGCCGGCTCGATATCGCGTGCGGGCGGTGCAAGATCGTTGCGCGCAGCGCTGATCCCGGCGGGACTGACGTCCGCGGCCAAAGGCCCGCGGTCACGGCCGTCCCAGGCGGCAAAGACCGCGCCGGTCGACACCGCGCGGCATGGATTTACGAGCAGGGCGGGCGCGCCGTGCCAGGGACCGAGATCGACGGGCGCCAGCCGGTCGCCGACGCCGTCTCCGCGCATGGCGACGCCATGCACGCAGGCCGGCACATCCGCGCCCAGCTCCATGGCCGTCTCCTCCAGCCGCGCCGCCGGCCAATTCAGTCCCCAGGTCCGGTTCAGCAGACGCAGCGCCGCCGCCGCATCCGCCGAGCCCCCACCGATACCGCTCGCGACCGGCAACCGCTTGTCGAGCGTCAGGGCGCCGCGCGGTGCGACCCCGGCGGCCGCACCCAGCGTTCTGGCGGCCTGCAAAACGAGATTGTCGTCATCGTTCGCAAGGTCGCCCGCGAACGGCCCGCCGATGTGCAGCGACAATGGGGCGTCCGGAACCACGGACAGCATGTCGCCGTCAGCGCAAAAGGCGAACAGCGTCTCGATATCATGATAGCCATCGTCCCGCCGTCGCCGGACGTGCAGCGCGAGATTGAGCTTGGCGGGCGCCGCTTCGGACAGCGGCGCCGGAGCGGCGGCGGTCATCGGCAGCGGCGGTCAGGAGGTCGGCGTGACGCCGGCCCGTGCCAGTTCGCGCGCCGCCTCGACCCGGTCGAGGCCGTAATCCAGCTTCTGCACGATCTCCATGCGCTGCTCGTCGGACGGCTCCGCATCCAGCGCCGCACGCCAGCGGAAACGGGCCTCGATACGGCGGCCGACCTGCCAGTAGGCATCGCCGAGATGGTCGTTGATCGTCGCATCGTCGGGCACGCTCGACACCGCCTGTTCCAGCGTGTCGACGGCGGTATCATAATCGCCGAGACGATACTGCGCCCAGCCGAGCGAGTCGGTGATGTGCCCATCCGTCGGACGCAGTTCATGCGCCTGTTCGATGAGGGCGATCGCCTCGTCCTGCTTCATGCCGCGATCAAGGAGCGTGTAGCCGAGATAGTTGAGCGTGATCGCCTCTTCGGGCGCGATCTCCAGCGAGCGGCGCAGGGCGCGCTCGGCCGCCTGCCAGTCGCCTTTCTGCTCCTGTGCCGCGCCGATCAGGAAGTGCACCTGCCAGCCGGCCTGTTCGGCCATTTCGGGCGTTTCGAGCGCTCGGCGATAGGCCACGATGGCATCGTCGAAGCGTTCCGCGTTCTGGTAGGCATCGCCCAGTTGCAGATGATCCTCCACCCGCGCGCCGGGCGCCGTGGCGGCGGTTTCCAGCATGGTCAGTGCCTCGTCTTCCCGTCCCAGCTCACGCAGCAGACCCGCCTCCTGCGCGCGCGCATAGCCCGCCAGCGGGTCATCGACACCGACGGCCTTCGCCGCGGTCAGCGCGCCGTCATATTGTTCCGCGCGGGCCAGAAGCTGCGCCGTCAGCAGCCAGCCGGACGCATCATCGGGATCCAGCCATGTGGCGATGCGCGAAAAGGCCAGCGCGACCGGAACCGAGCGTTCGCGCGACAGGTCGGCCGACATTCTGACGAGAAGCGTCGCCATGCCTTCACGCGGTCCGCGCGGCGCGAAATCGATATCGTCGCCAGCCGTCAGGCGCTGCGTGCCACGACGGATCTCCGGATGCGGCGTCGCACCGCCCAGAACGGTAATCGCCTCGGTATCCGCCCCCGTCGCGACGAGCGCCTCCGCCAGCGCCAGGCGCACGCGATGATTGCGCCCTTCATCGCCTTCCAGAAGCGCGCGATAGATCGGCGCGGCCGCGGCCGCATCACCGGTTGCGAGGGCGATGTGCGCGGCATGTTCGCGCCAGTAGCTCTCCGCAAACCGGTCCGGCGGGTCGTCCAGAAGGCGCGCGCGCGCCATCTCGCCCGCGCCACGGCCCACCCGGATCCAGGCCTCGACCACCGGGAGCGCGAACGAGCCGACAC
>JBCCAC010000001.1:0-39418 GCA_039815015.1 Pseudomonadota bacterium
CGCCGATATCCATGCAGGTCGTGATTTGTTCGGCCAGGATGTCCGGGCGGTAGTCGACGCGGGTCGTGATGTCTTTAATCACGCCCACTTTCGTGCCGGCTTTCTGGAAGAACAGGACGGCGTCGTCGGTCGGCGCGGTCGGGGTGCCGAACAGGGTCGACGCCTGGACGACGTTCGCCGAACCGGACGCGTCTTGAATGGAAACGCCTTGCAGCGCTTCACGGGCCAGCTCGCCACGGACGAACTCAAAGCCCATGTACTCGTTGATCTCGGCGTTCACGAGCGCCTTGACGGTCGCAAAATCGCTGTTGATCGCTTCGTTATCGCTGAGAAGCGACTGCATCGCGCGGGCCGGCGCGTAGATTTTGCGCATCTCCCGCGGAACTTCTTGTTCGTCAAGGATGCGGTTGGCGACGCGCAGCTTTTCGACCGACAGGCTGGTGTTCGCGCCGCCGACATTCTTGCCGATGACGTTGCCCGGCCGCAGGTTGACCGTGGTTTGGCCCGTCTTGCCTTGCTGAGCGCCGCCCAACATGGCTTCGATGATGATGAAATCCATCTCACGGCCAAGCGCTTCCGCGGTCTTGGTCGTGAAGTCGGATTGCACGTCGATCATCAGCCGCGCTTTGGCTTCGTCCGGGACCGGGATCGAAACTTCAAACGGGTTCGGAATGACCTTGCGACGGAACTGGTCGATCTCTTGCAGATTGACCGTTTCCAGCAGCGTCGTGCGACGCCGGGCTTTCAGGTCGCCGATGCCTTCAAAGAAAGCGTCTTCGGCGTTGCTGATGTTCTCGATTTCCACGCAGGCCCGCAGGCGCGACGTCTTTTGACGCGCCGTTTCGAGGACGCGCTTGGAGAACATCGACGTGTAGGCGGTTTCGATGTTGGCCATCGAAGCTACTCCTCTGTCGAATTGTCATGATGAAGCGCGCCACCCGGCGGACCGGACGCGTGGGGGTAGGCTCAACCGGACGCCGCAGCGCCACCCGGCTTTAGTTCAAGGGGATCGAGAGGCCCGGACGCCGCAGCGCCACCCGGTTATTCGTCGCCGTAGGCTTGGCGCGCGAGTTCTTCCATGCGGGCTTTGAGCGCCGCGCCTTCCGCCGACATTTTGTCGGACAGGATTTCGTCGGTTTTCGGGTCGGCGATGATGCGGTCTAGCTCCGCTTCCGCCTGCTGCGGGGTCAGGCCCGCATTCCCTTTGTCGCCGGTTGCGCCCGGCAGTCGACCAACGCCGCGCAGAGCGGCGCCGATTTCTGCGAGGTTTGCGGTCATGTCGGTGTCCGCAAGCAGCCCGCTATTGAGCACCTCTTTGCGGATATGCTCAGGGAAGATGCGGTCGATTGCGTGAATGACGTCTTGCCGCTTCGCCTCATACTGCCGGCCCCACTCCGCGCGCAGGGTCGTCTCGGTTTCGTTGACCAGCGCGTCAATCTGATCGGCCCGCGCTTCCAGCTGTTGGATTTGCATCTGACCGTAAAGGTCGATCAGGCCGTCGAACTGCTGCTTTGAAATGCCGTTTTCATAGGCGAAGTCGGCATACGCGGTTTGCTGTTCTTCGTTCCAGCCCAGCGCCCGCACTTCGTCGGGGATGGCGTCCCAGCCATAACCAAACGCATCGTCGGGCAGCGCATAATTGGGGTCATGCTGGCGCATCTGCGCCGCCAGCTCCGGGTCGGCGGCGATCTGTTCAGCCCGCCGGTGGATAAGCTGGTTCGCCCCGTCGATCTCTTTGCGCGCCTTGGTGTACGCGCTCGCCAGCTCGGCCGGGCTTTGGTATTCGCCCACCCGCTCCAAAACTTCGGGGTCTTCGATGCCGGAAAACCAGCTATCGCTAGAAGTCTCTACGCCACCCGCGTCTGCGGACGTGTCGACGTCTGACATGGTTAGGTGTCCTGGTGTTGTTGTTGCTTCGTCGGTCGCGCCGTCGGCTCAAATGAAAGCCCGACGCCGCACTTGTTGAGGATATGCCCGCACATGTCGCGCAATCCGATTTTGTATGCGACCATTTGCGGATCGAAGGTTTGAAACCCGTCGATTGCTTTGCCCTCGCCTGCAAAGCCCGACTTGGCGACGATGTCTTGCAGCACGCGCTTCCCGGCGTCGCTGCTGAACACGTCGCGATAGTCTTTCTCTAGGCTCATTGCTGCTTCGCCACTTCCGACCCGGCTTCGGCCGCGGTCTTCGCCGTTTGCGCCTGCTGGGCTGCGATCTGCATTTGCATCATTTGCTGCTGTTGCTGCGCCGCCGCCTGGGCTTTCGCCTGCGCCTCTTGATCCGAGCGGATGATTTCGGACGGCACGCCGACCGCGTCCGCCAGCCGCTTAATCATCTGCGGCCCGTCGAGGTAATGAACGACGCTTGGGTCAGTCTGCGCGATGGGGCCGGCAAGGCTGAGAAGCGTTTGAATGCTGCGCGTCTCGTCCGCCCGCAGCGCTTTGGACGCTTGGCTGACGAACTTCACGTTCAGCCCGCCGCCCTGCTCTTCCATCAACGGCGTGGGGGGCGGGAAAAACCCGCTGATCGACGCCAGCACGCGGAACGTCTGCACCAACAGCGGATCCAGCAATTCCGTTTGCAGCCGCCCAATCATCGGGCCGATGAGCCGGTTGCGTTCCTGCTGCCGGATCATGACCTCGGTGGCCGTCATGTTCGCCCGGTCGGCGCTGTTGAAGACCTCAACGTTGAAGTCGCGAATGATCTGGTCGTTCACGCGCTGGATCAGCTCAACGCCAAGGCGAGGGTCGCCAATCTGCAACGGCGTGATGGTGCGGTTCTCTGTGAGGGTGAACCCGTCCGTCGTGTAGATCAGCGAGCCGGGGGCCGTGTTGATGGGCTCCAAAAACCCTTCATTCGGCACGATCAGCGGCGGGAACACAGCCTTTTCCGCCGCCGCGATGGTGGTGCGCGACATCGCCATGAGCATGCGGATGTCGGGCAACGCCTCCAAAGCCGGACTGCGGCCGTAGGCTTCGCCCGCGACCTTGGTCCAGCGCGGCGTAAGGTAGGGCATGCCGAACGACGTGAACTCGTTGACGAGCGCCTTAGCGTCGACCTCGATTTCCTCGCAATGCCAATTGCCGACTTGGTTCGGGTGCGGCGTGACGGCGTGCAGAAACTTGATTTCCGTATCCGGCTCGATCTCCGCCATCCGCTGCGCTTTGTCCGATAGGGTTTGCGGATAGGCTTGCAGCGCTTGGCGCGCCGTCATCTTGTAGGACCGATAAACCGTGTCGACGCGGCCGGCGAAATCCTCGCCCAAGTAAATCTCGCTCAGCGGGCGGGAAGAAAACGACACGCCGCCGCTTTCCTCATCAAGCCCGACGTACAAGCAGCCCGTGCCAAACGCGACGATCTCTAGGTAGACCTCGTGAATTTGGCTTTGGAAATTGGTTTGCGGGTCTGTGTAGACCTCCCGCATGATTTCCGTCGCAGCCTCGTACCAACGCCGGGTCGCTTCGTCTTCCATCAGCGCCGGATTGACCGGCTCCAGAACGAACCACGGCTGCGCCGGCCCGGTGAGCGCGCCATGCAGGGCGTTCGCCAACTGCGTCGCGGCCCATTGCGGCGTGCTGTCCGTCCCGCGATGCGTCCGCTGCGCGCCCCGCTCGATCGTCCGCTGGAAATCCGCCCGCTTGGGGTGGATGTATTCCGCGATCTCTTGGAACAGGTCGTCGAAGTTGGCGCGGCGCTTTTGGAGCGCTTCAAGCCGCTTCAGGTGCTGGACGGGCGTCATCCGCCCAACGACGTCCGCCGCCGCCGACCGCTGCCCGTAAGGCCAGCCCGACGGATGCCGTCTTCCCCTTGATCATCATCAAGCCCAGCGAGCCGGCGACGGCGCTCTTCTTCGGTTTCGCCGTCCGCGGTCGTCGTCGTCTTCGGGGCCGGCTTCGGGGGTTTCGGGGTTGGCGTCGTGGTAACTAGGCCGCCACCGCCGCCGCCAAGCCACTTGCCGCCGCCACCGCCGCCACCACCACGACACATCAGCGCATTCCTCCAAGTCCGGGTTTCTTGACCTTGCCCTTGCCGAGCAGGTCGTCGCCGATCGACAGGCCGCCGCCCGTCGGGTTGAGTTGGTCCTGCTGCTCAGCCGCAGCCGCTTGCCGCTTTTTGCGGTCCGCTTCCGCCGCCGCATTCACGGTCGCGTTCGGATCAGGCAAAGGCGGGGGCGCGGCCGGGGTTTGCGGCTTGCTTCCGCCCCCAAACAGTCCGGCGATCGGGCCTAGCAGCGCACTAACGGCATTGCACATTGGTGAAATTCCTCGCCATTCATCCCAAAGGGGAAAGTCGCTTCGATGTGAAAGCCCAAGAATTCAAGCCATGCGACGCTATCGACGTGCGAGGTCAGCACGCGCGTTTCTACGCGCCGGCCGCCGCGCTCCCGCGCCTCATTTATCAACCGCAGCGCCGCCTTGGTCGCCGACAGTTTTAGACTTGCAAATTTATCCGTGGCGTAAGCCGCAGCCCACCACACGCCGGGCATGACCTCGCCCCCGCCGATGACGATTTCGGGGCGCTCGCGGCCCAACACCGTGATCAACGGCATGTGCTGAAAGCCGTTCGCCCGCTGCATCGGCGTCGCATCGCCCAAGCATCCGAACTCGCGCACGTCGCGCTCACGCATCCGGGCGGCGACGTAGGTCAGGGTCGGGAGAAACGGGCGGAACGTGCGGACCTTACCGGCCATAGGTGTGATTATCCTGCGCTCGCGTTTGCCGCGGCCCCGTCGGCCCGCCCCGCTTAAGGCCCATCGCCATGTACCGGGCGGCGTCCGCAGCATGTGAATGGTGGTCGTGAAGCGGCGACGGCCGCAGCGTTTGCAGCTTGTCGTCGAACTCGTAGCGATAGAGCCGTAGGTGCTCGAAGCCGACTTGCGTCTTGTCCCGGTCAAACCACGAGGTGCGCAGCATCATCCGCATGGCGTTGATGCCGTCCTCGATCCGGTGCTGCGGGACGATCTTGCAGGCCAGCCCGATGCGTTGCAGAGTTTCGACCCGCGTCCGGCCGGTGCCGATCTCCCGCGCCATCGCGTCATGCGGCAGCAGATGGCCCTTGTAGGCGTAGCCCCGGCTCTGAACGACCTCGACGTAATGGTCCAGCGCCTGCCCGGACGACTGGTAGAAGTCGATCCAGCGCGTGCCGTCCATCGCCGGCTGCGCCCACCAGATCGACGTCGCGTCGCCGATGCCCAGATCCCACGCCGTCCAGACCGGCAGCATCGGATCGTAACCGACCTTGGCGAACCGCCCGTCGGCTTCGATCTGCTGTAGCTCTTTCGCGTAGATCGCGCCCTTTACGGCCGCGTGGAAGTCGCATTCGAACTCGCGGCGATAGGTGTCGTCGTCCATCTCCGCCCGCATCGTCTGCAGCTCGGCGTCGTCCAGGATGCCGGTGGCGCTGGCCTTTAGGACCAGCAGATGCCAATCCGCGTCCTCTTCGGCCCGCAGCCGCATCGAATAGAAGGCGTTCTTACCCTTCGGCGTGCCGGAGATGATCGCCCAGCCCTTGCGGTCCGCAAGCGTCGGCAGGATCACCTCGACCCATAGCCCGGCCTTCATGTCGCCGAACTCGTCCAACACGACGCCGTCGAGATACATGCCACGCAAGGCGTCGATGTTGTCCGAGCCGAACAGGTAGATCGTCGCCCCGTTGCGCAGGACGACCTTCAGCTCGGCCTCATAGACCGCCGCTGCGATGGCCTCGGTGTACTGCTTCAGATAGGCCCAGGCGTTCCGCTTCACCTGTTTGTACTGCGGCTGGATCAGGGCGTATTGGCCCGTCCCCGATTGGTCCTGAACTGCGCGGTGGATGATGTCGTTGACCGCGGCGACTGTCTTCCCCGCCCGGCGATGCGCGACGACGACGCCGAAGCGTTCGTCTCTGTGGTGGAGTGGAAGGAACTGCGGCCGGGGCCGATATCCCGTATCAAGCACGCCGTGCTTTTGGCGCAGACAGGGGCGTGAGCTTCAAGAGGTCGGCGGCGCTGTGCAGGTATTCGATCGCCGCGTCCATCTCTTCTTCGGACAGGTGATCCGTTGAGCAACCAAGGTCCAACAGAAGTGGCGGGTCGAGGCGCTTCAACGCGCCGCCAAGCCGTGAGCCGCGAAATCGCCGCCGCAGCTCCGCTTCGGCCGCCTCTCTAGTCTCAAACCGACGCTCCATGAAGTCGTCTCGAATGACATAAACTTGGACGGCCTCAATCTGCGCTGACAGCGGGCTCATAGCTTCTCCTTCGGCGGTACGCCCGTGTAGACCAGCCGCGTCTCCACCGCCCCGCTATGCTCTGTCTCGGTCTTGTCCTTCCAGTCGTCGGGGGCCGTGTTCTTCACGCCGAAGATCGCGGACGTTCCGCCCTTCCCTGTTCGGACCGTGTTAATCAGCATCAGCTCCCAGGCCAGCGCCCGCTTCGCCTTCGCGCGTTCTACGGCTGCCAAAAACTCCGGGTGCTCGTCCGTCCAATTCGTGAGCGTGGAGCGCGAAACGCCGATATGGCCTGCGAAGGCCGTCACGCTCAGCCCGTCCGCACAGAAGGCTTCAAGCTGGTCGCAATAGGCCGGATCGTATTTCGACGGGCGGCCAACCTTAGCGTCGGACATTGTCGCTCCGCGCCGCCATGCTGTCAGACGCCGCGTGCGGGTCCCACAGCGACCACACCGCATAGCGCAGGAACAGACCGAAGCAGCCGACCCTATCGCGGATGAAGCCGCAGGCCTGACAGTCGCTCATACGATCGACGTCCGGCGCTTTTTACCGCCGCCTTTGTTGACGTGCAGATTGCCGGTTCGGCTGTTGTAGCATTTGCCGCCCCGCATCACCGTCCCCGGAGGACAGCCTGACCGGCCTTGACTGATCGCCGCCGCCGTCTTCATGCCTTTGGGCTTCGGTTTGCCGCCCGCCGCTTTCTTGTCCATCGCTGTGATCCTCTGTTAACGCTTCGCCGTTTTTGCGCTTTGTTTGAATGCTTTAGCGGTCGGCGCGCCCTTCGAGCCGGGCTTGCGCATCCGTTCAGGCGTCTTGCCCGCCGTCTTCTGCGCTGCGATGCGCCGCTTTTTGGCGTGGATGTTCGCGTACAGCCCGGGCTTAGCCATCAGCCGACCTCTTCGACGACGCCGAGCGTGCCGACCGCGACCGTGTAGGAGGTGTCGCCGTTGTACGTGACCCGGACGGCCCAGTAGTAAACGCGGCTTGCGAGGCTGGTGTTTCCCGAGGTGAGCGTGAAGCTCGCCAGCCCGCCGACTGCATTGGTGATCGCGCCCGTCACCGTCAAAACTTGCGTTGACGTGTCGGCCGGCTTTTCGAGCATGTCGACGATGAAGCTGACGCTCGCGCCAGTCAGATCGAGCGCGCCCGCGCCATCATCAATATCGATGTCGATCTGCACCGCGTCGCCGCGGATAACCTCTAGGCTCTGCGGCGTCAGCGGCATCAGATCACCCCGTCAATCGGCGCGCGCACCGTGGCGACGCCCGTTATGCTTGGCCCTGCTGTGACCGTTCCTGTGATTGACGGCGACTGCGCGACCGCGCCGGTTATGGGCGGGGGCTGCGTAACGACGCCGGTTAGCGGCGCTGCGGCCAGCGTGACCGGGCCGCTATCCCCGCCCCGAAACCCATCCGTGGCGACAGCCAAGCGACGGGTCATGTTGTCCGCGTCACCGTCGCCGTCGTGGCGTTTTCAACGATGGTCTGCGCGATGCCCGTCGTCGTCCGGCTGGTGTCCGTCACGACCAAAGGCGCGCCGCTCTCCAAGCCATGAATGCGATGGATTTCCTGCAAGCGCGTCGCATCGGCCGCGGTCAGCGACACGGTCAGGTTCGCCGCCGAAAGGCCCGCGTCGACCTCTGTGCGCACATCCGTCGTCGACAGGTCGTTTAAGCCGTCGATGGCGTCCGTCACCGGCGTCAAATTCACGGAAATGCTCGTGGCCGCGATGGACGCATCCACTTCGCCCCGCACATCGGCCGCGCTGATGTCGTTCAACGCGGCGATCGAGGCCTGGATGGCCGTCACGTTCGCCTGCGTCGCCAGCCCCGATGTGTCGACCGTGACGCTGCCCAGCCCGGCGTCCAGCTCCGCCTTGGTGGGCGGGTCATAGGCGGCCAGGGCCGCAGCGGCGGCGGGCTGCAGCTCCGTCGTCCGCGCAATTCCGGTTAGGTCCGTGGGCGCATAGCCCACCGCGGCGGCGATCTCCGCCGTCGTCGGGATGGTCAAATTCGCCAAATCGGCCGTGGTGGCGAGGCCCGTGAGGTCCGATTGCGACGCTGTGCGGCTTGCCGCATCCGTCGTCACCGCCTCCCCATCCAGGGTCGCGACCACATCGCCGCCGGAAAAGTTCAGCTGATCCGTCGTCGCGCGGATGGCGCTCACATCGCCGCTGACATCCACCGGGGCCGTATAGTCCGTGGTGGGCAGGCGTGAGGACACCGTCGCGTCGAGATTGCTCGTCGCCGCCGTCAGCTCGGCGTTCGTCGGCGGGTCGTAAGCCGTCAGCGCCGCCGCCGCCGCGGTTTGCGCCTGCGCTTGGCTCAAATCGTTCAGCCCGGAAATCGCCGTCGTGACGGGCGTCAAATCCACGCTCACGTCCGCAAGCGTGATCTCCGCAGAGCCATCCCAATCGATCGACCCGCCGCCGACCGGCGCCGACGCGCTGTAGAACACGACGCTGTATCGGCCCGCGGCGGCGGTCGGCATGTCGCCGGTGTAAAGCCCGTTCGTCCCCACTTCCGCGCAGGCCACGTCGCCGCCTTGCTGCGCGCCCGCGGTCGAAAACACCCGCGCCGTGACCGTAAGGCCCGACGCGCTGACGAAATTCAGCTCCCCCGCCATCAGGCGGCGATCCAGCTTTCAACGCCGCCCGTGATCGACCGGCGGTACAGCAAGCCGTCCGTTCCTTCCGTGATCTCGGCCTTCAGCGTGTCCGGGGTCCAGCCAAGGGTCAGGGTTTCGTCGTCGTCATTGGCGATGGCCGTGGTCGTGGTCCCGCCTTGGCTGCGCAGCGTCGCGCTGACCGTGTTCCCGCTTTGAACCACGACTGTGATCGGCACATCCGCCACGATCAGGCCGGGATTGAGCTGACCGACCAACGCGACCGCGCCGTTCACGGTTTCATTCGCGACCATGCCGGCCGCGGGGTGCAGCTGGTCCGCGGCGGCGGCGACCGTGACGCCGTTGCGCGTCAGCGGAACCGTATAGGCGAGGTCGAGCTGGGACGTCGCGTCGTTCCATTCATAGATCAGCGCCGCGCCTTCAAAGGGGCTGGCGATGGCCACGCCGGAATTGCCGCCGTCGCCATTGTCCGCGATGTGGATCGGCTGGGCGACGACTTGGCTCATCGCCGAGGTCGGCATCAGCGGCGACGCCTCCAGCCCCGCGCTGTCCGCGCCGGAATAGGCGGAGATCAGCCCGACCGCCTGGACCCGCGTCGCGCCGTTCGGCTCGTAATCGGTGTCGCTCGCGCCCGTTCCCACCGGCGGATTGGCGTCGAAATCGACCGGCGATCCAGGAGAAACGCCCGTCGCCCCGTTAATCTGCCCTTCCGCCCCGTCGCGGACGTAATAGTTCACGACCGTGTTGTTGAACGGCGCGGAGACGAAACCCGAGCGGGGCCATGTGATCCCGTCATTCGTCAGCGGCATAATCAGCCGGCTGTCGTAGAACCGGCCATGCGGCTGCAAATCCATATTGGCGTTGTGGCAGGCCATCACCGGATTGCTCGCTTCGATGATGTATTCGACGTTTCCGTCGGTGTAGAGCCGCCGGTACTCCCAGGGCGCGAGCGCGATGTTCTCCTGGCCGCGCACGACCGCGCCATCGCCGAATTTCAGCGCGATGACGCTGTCCAGCGGGCCGTTGACGATGTGGACCCACCCCTGGTTCCCGCCTGTCCCGCCGGGGCTGTAGGCGTTGCAGTTCCGAAAGCCGAAAAAAAACGTGAAGGTGAAGCTGAGCCCGAAGGACAGCAGCGGCATCGGGCTTTCATCCGCGCCGTCCACGCATTCGGAAAAGCCGTAGAACCCTTGCGTCGCGGTGATGATCGCGCCGTTCGCGAGGCCGGTGAAACAGATCGGCTCGCCCCGCCCCATGAACTCGCGATGCAGGACATCGCCCGCGTTGAAGTCCGCGCCGGACGCATAGACCTCGACGACATTGCCAGCGCCCAAGCTGACGCCCTGGACCTTGCCCGACGTCGTGTAGCCGACGGCCAGCACCGTCCGCGCCGGCTGGCCCGCATTGGCGAGGAGGCTTTGCTCCAGCCCTAGGGTCGATCCGGCCGCAATGGCCCCGGCCTCATCCGCCGACACGCCCCCGCCCGAACCGCTGGAGACGCCGACTGCAAGCAAGACCCGCACTCCCCAAAAACGAAAACCCCGCAGCGCGCCCAAACGCTGCGGGGTCCACATAGTCGCGATGGCCGGAGAACCATGTCGCTAAACCCGAAGCCCAGGCGCACCTCGGGCGGGATCTAAAAGTGAGCTTTGTTCACCGCGTGTTCCGGGTCAAGCGGCGTTCTGTTTGTAAACCTGGAGCGGCCGCGGCTGGTCCTTTCGGTCCGGCGCAATGCGCTCCAGCCCGCGCGCCAGCCGCCGCGCGTCGCGCTCGTTCGGCATCAGTGCGGCGCAGCAAACGTCGATGCACAGGCCCGCATAGGGGCCGAGCGCCCGGCACTGGTCGCGGAACCGCCGTTCGGCGTCGGTCGTGCCAAGGCTTTCCGCGCCGCGGCCGCGCGGCTCGTCGCCCCAATTCGCCGTATGCTTCGGCGCGATGCCGGCGCGCATCCACAGCACCGACAGCGCCGTCCCGGCGTCGTAAAGGTCCGGGGTCAGATACGGCCGCTGCGTCAGCGGATCGACTATCTCGACCAGCGCGTCCAGCGGATGCGCATAGCGCTGCCGCATGGCGAACACGCCGGCGTCGTCGGTCTCGATCGCATGCGCTTGGCAAACGGCCAGCATCATGTCGCGCTTTGTGGTCATTGCGCGGCCTTCCTGCGGGTGTCCTCGGCGAGAATGCGCCGCGCCAGCTCAACCCAGGCGTCCCAAGATGCGCCGCAGCCTTCCCGCCAGTTGAATTCCCAGGACGGATCGTCGCTCTCTGGGTCGTGGGTGGTGATCCCAAAGCCGTGTGCTCCAGGTAAGTCGAACTCGACGGTGGTTGGGTAGTCTTTGTCGTTCGTCATAGGTGGCCTTTCATCAGGCTCGGCTTCACGAAGCCGGCTTGGATTTGGAGATGCTTTGCGACGTCCAGCGCTTGCTCGGGAGTGAGGGCGAACTCGAACTCGCCGTCGTTGACGCTGACCTCGATCAGCTTCTTCGCGCTGTTCGTGCGCAGGCCGACCTGCGACCGCTGATCCCGAGCCTTGGTCATCGGCTGCTCCGTTTCTCGGCATGATGGAGGAGTAGGCCGCGCGCCGCGACGAACGTCTCCGGCTCAGCCAAAGCTGACAGTAGATTTTCGAGATTGCTCAGCTCACCTCGGGTCGCTCTCTGCGCGAGAGACCCTAGCTCGGAGGTGCGGGCCGCATGTTCGGCCGCCTCGCGCGTGCTGAACCAGCGGTCGCAGTAGCGGTAGCGCGTGGCTTCTTCGATGTCCTTGGTCACGCGCGGCCCTCCAGCTTGTCGGCCAGGGCGAAGAGCCGTTTCGCCAGCACGCGCGCCCGGTTCGGCGCCGTAATCCGCGCTTCGCTGACCTTTCCGGTCGCCGCATCGCAAGCGTAGACCCCGATGACCATGCGGCCGGTGGGGGTCTCGTCGATCTGCGCGACGACGTCGTTGTATTCCATCCGCATCAGGCGTCCTCTCTCGGTACGGGGTTAACGCCGCCGCCGTAGCGGGGGCCGTCGAGCGAGCGGTAGGCGTTGCGCTCGCGGTCGAAGTCCAAATTCCAGACACGCTCGTAGCCCAGCTCTTGGAACCGGCTTTTCGCGACGATGAACTGCGCTTCCGTGACCTGCTGGTTCGTCTCGCGATCCCATTTGCGCTCGCGGTGGACGACGAAGCCCTGATCGGGGCGGTTCTCCCAATGCTTCGACCCGCTGATGTCGCCCAGCGTCGGCGCGACGAACTTGCTGGTCTGCGGGTTGAAGGCGTTCGCGCGCTTCGCGGGATGCGCGAGCACCATCAGATGCACGCCCAGATCGCGGACGAACTCCATCAGCGCCGTCAGCGCACGGCCGATGTATTCCGTCTCGCTCTCGCGCGGATGCCGCGCATGCTCCAGCCGGTTCCAGGGGTCGACGATCAGCAGCTGACAGCCGTCGCGGACGGCCGCCGCCTCGAGCGTGTCGAGCATCCACTGGAAGCCCGGAATGTCCCGCGGATGCTGGATGAACCGATAGGCGTCGTCGATCCACGCGTCGGCCGCGCGCTCCTCCTCGGCCGTTAAATCCTGCCATCGCTTGCCGACGCAGAACCCGCGCAGCAGCCGCTGGTAATGCGGTTTGACCGGCGTTTCGAACGACGCCATGCCGACGCGGACCTCATGGCGCTGGGCGACGCGGTAGGCCAGCTGCGCGCTGAAATGCGTCTTGCCCATGCCCGGCTCGCCGGTCATCACGCTGAACAGCCCCGGCGCCAGCGCGAAGCGGTCTTCCCATTCGTCGAACAGATGCGACCAGACCGTCAGCGGCGGGCGGTCCGGCACCTCCGACAGCCGGAACAGGCCCTCGATCCGCCACGGCCGCGCCTCGATCTCACACCATTCGCGGAACGCCGTCGGCCCGAGCGCGCGCAGCGCGTCGTTCGCGTCTTTGCAGCCCTTCGGCCAGTCCAGATCCCGGACGGTCGCGAGGCCGAAGACGCGCGCCAAGGCCGTCTTGAGCGCCTTGCCCTGGTCGTCCATGTCGCCGGCCAGAACGATCTCCTTGCCCGCCAACCGGCCGCACATCGCTTCGCGGGCCGGCGCGAACCGGGCGTCGGTTTCGACGTCGGCGTCCACGTCCGACGGATTAGCGCCGGCCGTCCAGGCGACGGCCTCCAGGCCGACTTCGGCGATCGACAGCGCGTCCATTTCGCCCTCGGTCACGTACACCCGCCCGTCGCCCGGCGTGACCAGATGCTCCAGGCCGAACCAGTAGCTTTCGCCGCCCTTTTGCTGGGCGAACGCCTTGCGGCCGAGCGCGCGGTATTTGACCCCGACGACCTCGCCGGCGCGCCAATACGGGAAGGCGAGCGCGTCTTCACCCTGCAGCTCCGAAGGCTTGCAGGCGGCGACGCCGGCCCGATCCGAAGTCTCTCGGCTGATGCTGCGGCTCGCCAGAAACTGATCCGCCTGCGGTGTCGCAGTGGTTGCAGAAGTATCGGACGCCGTCTCCGTCGACGTGGACATGCAAAACTCTCGCTTTCCGGTTTGCACCTGTGCGCGTTGGGCTGCAATTTGGGCATGTGCGATAATGATCGCCGGGCGGCAGGCGCTTCAATTCGGCGACGTCTTGATCGGATAATCGCTGCATTACACGACCCCTGCAGTCGGGTCGGGGTGCAATACAACGACGTCGGCGGCCTGTTGTGCGCGAATACCGTCACCGATGATTTGCTGGTGTTTCTTTTCCAGCATGCGCGGGACCTTGAAGAACCAGTTCTCTCGGCGGTTCCCCTGGACCAGCCATGCGTCGATGCCGGTCAGCTCGGTCACGAGGTCGAGGGTGTAGTAGGCGCTGCCCCATCGGCGGAACTGCGCGTCGTCGATGCGGATCACTTCGCCTTCGAAGGCGTAGGCCGCCGCCCTATCCGACCGTAGGGAGGATAGGTCTTTCTCTGTATCTAACTCTGTATCTGTATCTCTCTCTGGGGCGTCACCTTGCGTCACAGGCGCGTCACAGCGCGTCTCTTTGCGTCTCCGCTCCCTGTAAGCCCTTGTTCTTTCAGCGCTGCTGTCTTCGCGCTTTGGCTGGCGCTTTTCCCAGTTGATCCAGCGCCCGCCGTCGAGGACGCGGCCTTCCATCGCCAAAAGGATCGCTGCGGCCGCTTCTTCCGTCACATCGAGCACGCTTGCGACGGTCTCTGCGTCACACTGCGTCACACCGCGTTCGTCCTCGTTCGCGCTGGCGTTCGTCAGGAGGAACGTCGCCGCGGCGATCACCGTCGCGAGCGGCTGACCCGAGGTGCGCGCAACGCTGCGCCACTTAGGGTCGGTCGGCATGTCGTGCCAAAGGCGGAGCCATTCCATCACGCGGCCTCCGCTTGGCGGCGCCGGATCGGGCCGGCGTAATTTTCGTCGAGCCGGGCGTAGAGCTGCGCGATCTGGGCGTCGTCCATAAGGCGCGGCATGGGGTCGTCCGGCGGCGGCGTTATGAGATCGAAGCGGCAGTCTTTCGTGTTTTCCGGCAAGCGCAGCGCGACACGCGTGTGGTAGATGTGGCTAAGCGACAGCCCGGTCGCCGCCGCGATTTCAGCGTCGGTTTGCCCGCGGCGCACTCGGCTGCCGACGCGCGCGCGGGTGCGGGCGCCGTCCCGCTCAAGACGCGGCTTTAGGCCAAGCTGCCTAACCGTCGCGTGGATGGCTTGGCGGGTGACGCCGAAATGCTTCGCGGCCTCCGTTTGGCTCCAGCCCGCGTCTATCATTTTGCGCAGGGTCAAAAGGTCGATGATCCGCGGGCCGGCGGCCGGCGGTCTAGGGCGTGGGCTCGACATGGGGGTCCTCCGTTTGCGCGATGATCCGCATGACCTCTTCTGGCGTGCGGGCGATCCCCGCCGCGCCGCCGAAGCGGGCGATGTCTTCGAGGCATTGGCGCTGCGCCTCGCTGGCCGTGTTGCGGCCGGCCTTCAGCTCGACCGCGAACAGCCGGCCGTTGCGCACGCCGAGGATGTCCGGCGCGCCGGGGCGCATGCCGAGGCGCTTCAGCTTCTGCGCGACGGCGGGGTGGCGGACGCCTTCATTCGCCGGATGCGTCCACCACAGATCCCGGCGCCAGCGCAGCAGGTCCGCGACCGCGGCCTGCAGCTGTTCTTCGGGCTTCATTCGGCGGCTTCGTTCGCCGCGCCGATCTGCGCCGCAGCGTGAAACAGGTCGCCGGCGCCGATCCTGACCGCGTCCGCAAGCGGGGCGATTTCATTCGCCTCGCAGGGCGTGACGAACCGATCCTCGACCGCCCGCAGAACGGTGTCGCTCATATCGGCGAAATCGCGGCTGATCTGGCGCAGCAGCGGAATGTCGATCTGCGGCGCCGGCGGCGTCGGGCCTTGCCCGGCATGCTCGCGCGTGCAGTCGTAGTCGCCGGTCGCTTCCTCCAGCGCGCACAGCGCGTCGAACGGGATGCGGTTCAGCGCGTTGGCGGTGCGCCATGCCCGGGCCACGCCCTCCGACACGCCGCAGATCAGGCCGACCGCGCGACACCCGCCCGCCTTCTCGTAAAGCCGGATCAGATGCCACTTCGTGCGCTTTTCGCGGGGGCTCAACATTCGGAAAACGCCTTTTGGTTAAAGCGCGCCGCGCCCGTCATGCTGGGGCGCATGCGGGCTGTGGGGGTCAGGGGATGAGGTGTTCCGTGTGCTCGGTTGGGCGGCGCCGCCCGTGGGGAAAGGCGACGCGGTCGACCCGCTCCATAAGGCGGACGCTCGGCGGCGCGCCGGCTTTCCAGCGTGACCACGTCGAACGATTGACGCCGGCCGCACGCAAAACCGCGGCGACGCTGGACCCGTCCACCTTCACCTGCGCTTCAACGCGCGCAATCCATTCGCTAACGTCAAACATGCGGCGCATTATTGCGCTTATTGCGCCACCCGGCAAGCGCAACATTGCCTGACGTCATGGCGCCGGCGCATTGGCATAGTCCGGGAATGAACGACACCTATGGCCCAGACGGTTATGATCCGCCGGCGATACGCGCCTGGATCAGCCGTATTTGCGAGGCCGCAGACCTGTCGCCGACCGCGCTTGCGAAGAAAGCCAAGCTGTCTGCGTCGACAATCAATCGCTTTATGAAGCCAAGCTGGCCCGGCAACCTTACGCTGGACACGCTAGAGCGCCTTGAAAAGGCCGCAATAGATCATCTCAATAGCAATCATGACGTTATGCATGGCGCAGAGATGGCCGGGTTTATTGAGACGTCGCAAGACGTGCGACGCCGCGAAGGCGTCACACCATCCCATATGCCGAACTCAGAACATGAGATTACGCTTATACCTGTATTTAGTCAGGAGATTTCGGCTGGCGACGGCGCATTTGCGTTTGACGAAGACTTTGCGAAAGACGTTTTCGCATTTTCGAGTTCTGAATTGAGCCGCATCACAGACAACACAAAAAATACGCTGGCGCTTGTTAAAGTCGCTGGCGACAGCATGTGGCCGACACTGCATGATGGTGATCAGGCTTTAGTCGACCATTCTGTTCGGCGACTTGGACGAGACGGCATATATATTATTCGCGCCGGCGTGACCGACGACATTCAGGTCAAAAGAATACAGCACGAACCGCGCGGAACAGTGGCGATCATTTCTGACAACGCGCAGTACCGAACCTATGACGGCGTCGATCCAGGCGATTTGGCCGTGATAGGACGCGTAGTTTGGATCGGCCGAAAGGTGTAAGGGCAAAAATGCGCTTGATCTTGCGCTCAGAGTAGCGCAATAATGCACTCCGTTACCTAACGGAGGCGGCGCATGGCGCATCTCAGCACACACAGTTTTCAAGGCGCGGATCTGCGCGTCATCGAGCGTGACGGCGGCGTCTGGTTTATCGCCAGCGACCTAGCCAGGGCCCTCGGATATCGCGACGCTGAAAAGCTGACGCGCATTCTCGACGACGATCACAAGGGTACCCGGAAAGTGGGTACCCCTGGCGGAGACCAGGACGTCACCGTCGTGTCGGAGCCGGGGATGTACCGGGCGGTGATGCGCTCGCAGCGCACCGAGGCGAAAGCGTTTGAGCGTTGGGTGATCGGCGACGTGCTGCCAGCCATCCGGCAGACGGGCGCTTACGTCGCGCCGGCTTACGACCTTCCCGCCACGCATGCCGAAGCGCTGCGCGCCTATGCCGACGAGGTCGAGGCGCACGAAGCGACCCAAAAGCGCCTTGCGCTTGTTGAAGCCAAGGCCGGCGCCCGCGCCGACCGTTCGTCCGCCGTCGCGTTCGCCGCGGCGCGTGGCTTCCAGTTCCCAAACTCAAAACTGACGACGCTTTCAAAGCGCGCCCGAAAGGTCGCGCAACAGCACGGCCGCTGCCCGGAGCGCGTCCACGACGAACGCTGGCCCAACGGCGTCCTGATCCACGCAACCCAAGACCTCGCCGCCGCGTGGGTCTCGCTGGGCTGGCCTGATGCGCCAGCCCTGCCGACCGATGCGGCGGTTCAGTAGGAGCGCCCAGCCCATGCTAAGCCATAGCCCGCCCGTACCGCTCGCGCGGTCGTATTGCCTCCCCACCGACGCCACGGCGACGACCAGCTACTTGCCGGACGAAATGATCTTCCTGGCGCGGTCGCTTTACGACGCCGGGGCCGAAGAGCGCCTGATCGCAACGCTGCGCGCCGTTGACGACGACGTCGACGCCGCCCCGCTGCTCCGCTTCCTCCAGGACTACCCGATGCCGGAAGCGCCGATCGCGCTGATCGAACACTGGCGCCGCCTCCGCGAATGCAGCGAGCACGGCGTCGGACAATCGACCGCCTTGTTCAGTTTCCAGCTGGCGCTCGCGACCGGCCTGCGGATCGGCGCTGAGCATTTCGCCCAGCGGACGGGAGGGGCGGCATGAGCGGCGCGCACGCTTTACGTCAGCGCCTCGCCGAACACGAAGCGCTGCGCCACCAGCTCGAAGAAATGGGCCTCGACGGCCAATGGCTGGACGACACCCTCGAAGGCGAAACCGACCTCGACACTGCGTTGCTCGACCTCGCCGAGGAAGTCGCTGAGCGCGAAGCGCAGGCGTTGGCCGTCAAGGCCCGGCTGGACGTTCTGCGCGACCGCAAAAAACGCATCGAAGACGGTACGGCCACGATCCGCGCCGCGATGCTTGTGGCGATGGAGCGGGCGAACATGCCCCGCGTCAAAGGGGCGATCCACACCCTATCCGTCCGGGCCGGCGCGCCGCGCGCGACCGTCACGGACGCCAACGTGCTGCCGGGCGAATACCTGATCCCGCAGCCGCCGAAGGTCGATCAAGCCGCGCTCAGCCGCGCGGTGAAGGACGGCCTTTCGGTCCCCGGCGCTGTTCTGACCAACGGCGCCCCCTCCCTGACCATCTCCCCGAAACCGAAGCTGAAAGACGACTGACATGGACATCAACGCCGCGTTTCCCTCGAAGTACCTGAAGGCCGCCGACATTCTCGGTCAGACCGTAAACGTCAATATCCGCACGGTTCTTATGGAGGAGATGGGCGACGGCGCCGAAAAGCCTGTCATCTATTTCCAAGGTAAGGAAAAGGGCGTCGTGATGAACCGCACGAACGCCGAAGCCGTCGCCGACGCATACGGCGCGAATACCGAAGCCTGGGCCGGGCAGGTCGTCCAGCTCTACACGGAAAAGACGCGTCGGCCGGACGGGCAGCGCGTCGACGGCATTCGGATGCGCCCGCTGCCGATCATGCAAGGCGCGCCGGTTTCCGGTCAGCCGAGCGTTGCGCCGTCATCGGCCCCGCAGTTCCCCCCGCCGCCGGCCGCGGCAGCGGCGGCCGCCGTGCATCTCGACGACGACATCCCGTTCTAACGTGGCGCACATTCACGATCTCTACGGCGGCGGCAGAGCTGGCCCGCTCGATCCGGATGCGGCCTTCACTGAGATGGAGGCCGCGGCGGACGAATGGACCGACGCGGAAGCCGCCGCCGCGCTGCTCGAAGAAACGAAGCACGTCCTGCTCGCCCAGCTTATGAGCGGCCAGGACGGATCGATCAGCAGCCGCGAAATGCACGCCAAGGCGACGTCGTCTTACGATCTACATGTCCGCGGCATGGTCGAAGCCCGGCGCAAGGCGAACCGCGCGAAGGCGCGGCTGCAGAACATGAAAGCGCGGCAGGAAGCCCGGCGGACCGCCGAAGTCTCCGCGCGCGTCGCAATCAGTTAGGACGGGAAATGGACATAGAACCGCGGCCTGCGCCCTACAGGATCGAGGGTGACGCGCACGACTTTCGCGTCGTCGATGCAGACGGCGACGAGATGTTCAGCTGTTACAGCGGTGATCCCCGCGTCTACCGCAGCGTCAATGGCCTTTTGGAAGCCGGCGAAGGCAGACCCGCGGTGGCCGCTGAAGTGCGCGCGATGGCGACAGAACATGGCGGCGGGCGGCCTCGGCCGCTCAACAGGGGCGAAAGCGTTGCAACGCGGATCGCCGTCGTGCCCGGCCTGCGGTCCCCTGGCGGGCCGGGAGCTTCGCGCCATGATCCTTAGCGGCCCATCAATCCGCGCCTGCGCGCCGCTTGACCCGATCGTTGAAAAGACGATCCACCCTGAGACAGGGACGAGCTTCGGCCTCTCGCTCTGCGGCTACGACATCCGTATCCGCGAGAGGGTCGCGCTCAATCGCGGCGGCTTCGCCCTGACGTCGACGCTGGAGCGGTTCGACATGCCGAACCAGATCATGGGTGTCGTCCATGACAAGAGCACCTGGGCGCGCCGCGGCCTCGCTGTGCAGAACACGGTGATTGAGCCGGGCTGGCGCGGATACCTGACGCTGGAGCTGACGGCTCATCTGTCCGGGCTGGAAATCCCAGCCGGCGCGCCGATCGCGCAGATCATCTTCCATCAAATCGACCGGCCGACCGCAGGCTACGCCGGCAAATACCAAGACCAGCCCGCACGCCCCGTGGCCGCAATCGCGGAGGTCGCGTGATGGAGGGTCGCGCCATCGGCTACGCCCGCGTCTCGACGGACGATCAGAACCCCGCGCTCCAGACGGACGCGCTCCGCATGGCTGGGGTCGCGGATAGCGACCTCTACGTCGAGCACATCTCGGGCGTGACCGAATTCGCGCTTCGGACTTCTCTGATCGAGGCGATCGACGCCTGCGCGCCCGGCGACAAGCTGATCGTGTGGAAACTAGATCGGCTGGCCCGTAGCGTTTGGGAGCTGATTAACATCACGAAGGCGCTGGACGCGCGCGGCATCCATTTCGAATGCGTCCAGGACAAGGTCGACACCTCGACACCGGCCGGGCGGTTCTTCTTCCACGTCATGGCGGCTGTAGCGGAGTTCGAGCGCGCCATGATCGTCGAGCGGACGAAGGCGGGCCTAGCGGCTGCTGAGCGGCGTGGCGTGCGGCTAGGCAAGCCGCCGTGGCCCCATCGGGACGAGGCTGTCCGACTGATCGCAGACGGCGCGCGCGTCCGCACAGTCGCCCGAAAGCTCGGATGCAGCGAGAGCGTCATCCGCAAGCACTGCAAAGGCCATCTACCGCGTGATTTGGGGCGGAGGGCCGCAGCATGAGCGGCGATCTCAACGTCTTGTAGCGAAACAACTTTTTGAAATCAGTGAGGACAATATGGCCGAATTCAAGTATCGCGTATCCGCTTACCGACGGTTCCCAATCACCCGTGTCGAAATCATCCGACAAACGGAGAAGACGATATGGCTACGTGACCGCTGGTACGGGTCGAAAGGTCGGCGCGTCCTGAAGCGCGACCGCACCGAAGAGTATTTCGACACTTGGGACGAGGCAGCCGCGGCGCTCGAAACTCGCGCTGATCGACACGCGAAGCATGCCGAGCGCAACTACCTCAACGCTTCGGAAAACTTGGAGCGCTGCGTGGCCTTTCGGGCGGCGGGCGAGCCGACGTGGACCGAAGACGGCGAGCCTGCGCCGGAAACGAGCGCATGACGAAGGCCATCGACCTACGCCCGCCGATCCTGGAGCGGCTGATGGAGTTCTACGAGCCAGACGAGATCGGCGAGTGGATGAAATCGCCGCATCCGCAGTTGGGCGGCATCAGCCCGAGTGAAGCACTAGCGCGCGGAGGCTTCGACGAGGTTCACGAGATCATCGATCGGCTGGATACCGGGGTCCACCTATGACGAACGATCCGCCCGTGTCTCGCATCGAAATTGACGACTTTCTCCAAAACCGTTTCGAGCATTTTTACCAATGGTGCACGCAGCACTGGATGTCCACGCCACAGGACTGGCCAAGCGCCGAAGAGCAGCGCGGATGGGACGCAGCAATAGAAAGCCTTCCGGCCGCGCTCGAATGCTATCGCGAGGTTTTTGACAAATGACCGACCAGAAATCGAACGATTGGCAGCCTATCGAAACGGCCCCCAACGACCGGCAAATTCTCGTCGGATACGAGACTGGTGACGTCTGGTTGTGCAGCAGCATCCAGAACAATTTTCGCTGGGTCGCTTACTCCGAAAACCCGGATCGCGAAGACGACGGAGTGATCTGTGCGACCCACTGGATGGACATCCCGCCAGTCCCAAAGGCCGCCTCATGACGAAGGACATCCACGAGCGTCCGCCGGTCATCGAGCGGCTATCGCAGTTCTACGAGCCTGAAGAGATTGAGACATGGATGATGTCGCCTCACCCGCAGTTGGGCGGCATCAGCGCGAATGAAGCACTGGCGCGCGGAGGCTTCGACGAGGTTCACGCGATCATCGACCGGCTCGATAGCGGGGTCCACTTATGAGCGACAGAACGAAGGTTTCGCACACGCCCGGGCCGTGGCGCTTCAGCCCGTATTACGACCTGCGCCGCAAGGCGTACTCGAAGACGCGCTGGAACGGGATTTTTGAACCCGTCCCGGACCAGGACTGCGGTCATAAATCTCGTGTTCTGTCTGTCGGGATCGAGGGTCAGGTCGATGATTTCTGGATTTCGTGCAGCGAGGCCAACGCTCGGCTGATCGAAGCAGCGCCCGGTCTCTACGAAGCGCTGGCAGACATCGGCGTTTACGGGTGCGGAATGCTGAACCAGCCGGCCGCGATGAACGGCCCGGAAGAGGCGTGGTTGCGGGCGCGGCTTCGTGAGTACGAGCGCGTCGCCCGTACTGCCCTCGCCAAAGCGGAGGCCCCTGCATGACGAAGGATAACGACACCGTACAGATCGACCTACCGGGCGCGCATGGTTTCGGCATCACGACCTACGATCCCGAGAGCGCAAATCCGTCCTGGGAATTCAACTGGCGGGAAGGCTGTGGCGCATCATGGGACGCTTGGGTTGAGCTAGCGCGGCGCATTCTCGTCGAGGACGCCCGCAGGAAGGCCGCGCAATGACGAACGCTAAGCACACACCAGGGCCGTGGAGGCAGACGGCGAAACACCCTCGTCAGATTTGCGATCCGCACGGCCGGAAGGTCGCTAAGTGCCTTCTTGAAACGAGGGGGTTTCATGGGTCGGCGCTGCCGGATGGTGAAGCTGAGGCCAACGCCCGCCTGATCGCCGCCGCCCCCGATCTCTACGGCGCATTGGGTGAGCTGATTGAGGCATGGAGCTGGTGGCAAGAGGACCCGGTCGAGCGCTGTGGGAGTGTCGTCTTTGAGGGCATTCAAGACGGCCTAGCCGCGCTCGCGAAAGCCCGCGGAGAAATCGCGCGATGACGAAGGCAAGCGTTCGTTACTTAGCCCCCGCCCTAGTAAGCCTTTCAGCCGAAACCCTTACTAAGCGCCGTATCTCGGAGGCCGCATGACCAGCCGAAAGCGCGAGAAGCTGATCCGCATGATGATGCTCGTTCGTCGCGCGCCGCCGGACCCGCGGAAGTTCTCATTCCACGAACGCCGCCATCACCTGCCGGAGTTCATCCTTACGAACCTCCAAATGCGCCAGCTGCGCGACGTGCATCGCATGTATCTGCGCGGCCGCCGGAGATAGGGCGGATGGGCTCAGAGGTATCGCGTGTAGGGGCTGGTGTAGGACGAGGATCGCGTGGTGTCGGCCAGCTCGAAATGCGGGAAGGCGTCGAGGAAGGCCTGCGCGTCGGCCAGCCGTCGGAAATACAGCCCGACGGAGTCCTGCGGGAACCCGCCCGCCGCATGCCATGCGAACTCCATCCAGCCCAGATTGTCCCGCAACCACGCATGCGCCCGATCGCCATCGCGACCGAAGCCCTTCTCAGGGACGAACAGGCAAACCCGGATCGGGAAAGCCCCGTCGTCGATCTTCTTTTGAGGCGTTGAGCGTCGAACCATGAGGGGAACGAAGCACGAACAAAGGGGCTTGGCAACTGGCCAGGCGATGACGCTGGAATGACGATGGTCGACGCCAACGTCGCCGCGTCGACCCTTGGCGTGGGCGCAGACGCCGTGCGTAAATGGGCTCGGGCTGGCATTCTCCCAGGGGCGCACAAGTTCTGCGGAACGTGGCGGTTTGACCCTGTCGCGTTAGCGAAATGGAAGCGTGCTCAGGAGCGGAGGCCGAGTGAATGGCGGGCGTCTACAAGCGCGGATCGGTATACTGGGGTCGCGTCACCCGCGGCGGTCGGGAGTTCCGACGCTCGCTTAAAACAGCTTCTCGCGACACAGCGGAAAAGCGCCTAGCCGCCTGGATCGACGACATGGAAGCGGTCGCCTGGGGCGACAAACCGCCCATCCTGTTCGCCGACGCCGCATTCGATTTTCTCACAGAGCATGGGGCCGCGCTTCGGCCCGAAAGCCTCCGGCGCTACCGGACGAGCGTGAAGGCGCTGCACCCGCATTTCGAGGGGCGCACCATGCAGTCGATCGGCCGGGCGGAAATGGCGGAGTTTGAAGTGACGCGCCGCCGCGAAGGCGTGACGGCCTCAAGCATCCGACGCGACCTCGCCTGCCTGTCCTCGATCTTCACCTTCTGCATCGAGCGCGAACGGGTGGAGGTGAACCCCGTCCCCGCGTTCATGAAGATGCGCAGCCGGCGCGGGCTAAAGGAAAGCCCGCCGCGCGACCGCTATCTCAGCCATGAGGAGGAGGGAAAATTGCTCGCCGCGGCGGACCCCGCATTGCGCGTCCAGATCGCCTTCGCGATCGACACGGGCTTGCGCCTGGGGGAGCAGTTCGGCCTGACCTGGAGCAATGTCGACCTCAAGGCGGGCATGATTTACGTCGCCGAATCGAAGTCCGGCCGCCCGCGGCGCGTGCCGCTGCTCGAAAGGTCGCGCACGAATCTCGGCACACTGCCTCGGCACATTTCCAGCCCGTTCGTTTTCCATCAACCGGGCGCGGGAAAACCCTATGACAGGCGCACGCGGCCGCTCGAAACGGCGCGGAAGCGGGCCAAGATTTCCACCCTGCAATGGCATGATTTGCGTCGAACCTGCGGCTGTCGGCTGCTCCAGGACCACGGCCTGGACCTCTACGAAGTCAGTAAATGGCTGGGGCACGCGAACGTCACAGTGACGCAGGCGAGCTACGCGTTCCTCGCCACCGACCAACTCTCGCGAAAAGTGCAACCGAAATCCGCCGCACAAAACCCGGCACAAGACACGGGGATTTGAGCGCCGGCGTTGCCGCTAAGTCATTGAGAAATATGGTGCCCGGGGGCGGATTCGTACCACCGACACGCGGATTTTCAATCCTATCCCGTTCCGCCGGTTTTTTGGCGAAATTGCTTTTGTTCAATGGGTTATGAGGGCGCGACAGCCGGAACAGTGAGAACAAATCGGCACAGCACGCGCACAAATCTCGGCACAGCCTGAAACGCCCTTCTCCGGCCACACTTTGGCTTGAATTGCAGCTTCCAATAATCCCGTCAGCGCCCAAGAAGCGGAGCGGTCGCGATGATTAAAATTCTCAACAGGCATATCGACTACGTCATTTTGGGGTCTGCATAGCTCGTCTTCGCCTACGTCCTCGTCGTGATCGTTTCTGGCTACAACAAACTCATGATCGGCGGCGTCACTGCGCTCGCCGGAGGGGCGACGTTCGACGCCAGCCTGGCGATTGCCTGCGCAAGCGTCCTTCTCCTCTTAGGCCTACTGTATGTCGCGATCATGACTCCTATGGCGTATCGAGACTTCCGCGAGAAGCGTTTCCCCATGCCTATCCCCCGCGACCTCATAGAGTTCATGATCGGCCGGGAGCTGGCGGAGAAAGAGGCGGCGCGGGAGGCGCGCGTCGCCGCGAAGCGCGCCGCGGCTATTGAATCCGCTGACGCGCCACGCCCTTGAGCTTCTCATAGGTGCGCAGGCCGCCCAGGCCGAGCATGCCCATCAGGATCGTGACGAGCGCCCCGGTGTCCGGCGCGGGCATGGGCGTCCCGATATTGGTCCAGCCGGCGATCACCGCCGCTTGATGCGCCCAGACGATGATCGGGTGGAACGACGCGAGCGCCAAGCCGAGCACGCACACCCAGCCCGTGGCCGGCCGCCAGCCGGCGACGAAGGTGGAGTCATGCTTGGCCTCGACGGCGTTCACCTCCATCTGGTGGATCGCCGGGAGTTGCCGCACGCGCTCCAGCGCCAGCTTCGCCTTGTCTCGCTCTTCGTCGCTGGTGAACAGCTCGTCGAGCACGCCGCCCACGCCGCTGACGACGCCTTCCGCCACATCGCCCCAGATCATAGGCCGTTCCTTTCCGCCCAGGCCCGCACGTCAAAGGTCGGGCAGGCTTTGCGCTTGTCGTAGTCCCGATGGCCCGAGAGCTTCAGCGGCCCATAGGTCTGACGGTAATTGCGGATTGCGCCGATCAGCGCTGACAGCTGCGCCGGCGTGAACGTGTCCTCCGGGCGGGCGTCGGTGACGCCGTAACCGCCGGCGAGCGCGATCCCGATCGACCGGCCGTTGCGACGGTAGCAATGCGCGCCGGCCCGCTCGATCGGCCGGCCTTCTTCGGCGCGGCCGTCTTCCCCGATGACGAGGTGATAGCCGATGTCGGACCAGCCCCGCTCGTCGACATGCCAGCGCCGAATTTCGGCGACGTCGGCCTTCTGCCCGCGCCGCGTATCCGTGCAATGCACGATGATTTCGTTGATCCGCCGCATGGCCGATCTCCCATAAAAAAAGCCGCCCGAAGGCGGCTCGCGTCGATCATTGAGTTCAGGGGTCAGGGCGTCTTTGTGAGGAAGTCGACGCCCTTGTTCGCCGCCGCGCCGATCCCGGCGGCGAGGCCCATCAGCCAGTATTTCGCCCGCTCAAGTCGGGCGACCCGACGCTCGACGTCGTCGACGTCCCTCGCCGTGTCGTCCACTTTGGACAGCGCTGCATCGAGCTTGCCTTCGATGCGGCCGATCAGGAGTTCCAGCGGCTCGCTCATGGCAGCAGCGCCGCCGTGCCGAGCGTGATCCCGAACTCGCTTTCGTAGGAGTTATGGAGCAGCGCGATCTGCGCCGGCGTCAGGACGCTATCGAACAACCGGATCGCGCCGATCCGCATCGGCAGGCCCCGCCCGAGGTTCTGCTGGTCGATCAGCGCGGCGTTGACGCGCGGCCGATAGCTTGGCGTCGGCGTGTCGAGGGTGAAGGTCTCTTCGATCCCCGCGAGCTTCGAGAGGTACATCCGCGCGGTCCCGGTCCCACCGACGCCGGCGCTGCGGTCGACGCTGACCGTCAGCGCCTGATAGGTCCGCTGGGTGAAATGCGCCCGCCCGAGAAACAAGCGAGTGTTGCGTTCGAAGTAGTGCGGCTCGTCCTGGCGGCCCGGCTGCAACGCCGTCCGCATGATCAGATTGTTGACGACGGAGCCCGACGTCGAGCCGAGCATGGACGTGTCAAACGCCCCCGGCCCGATGGCGTCGCCGGTCTGGAAGAACAACATCGAGATCGTGACGTTGCCAGACGCGAGCGCATTCAAAAGCGCATTGTAGGCGTAGACGTCGTTCGATCCGACATTGACTTGCTGGAAGCCGTCGACCGTAACGAGCGTCCCGCCCGCCGCGGCTTCCGACGCCCATGCGCCGCCGTTCGCGCTGTCCACGATCGACGCCGCCGTCGAGCCGGGGTTCTGCGGGTCCATGTTGACCGTCGGCGATTGGAAGGCTGCGGGCTGGTAAATCGCGGAAGGGCTGAAGCCCCCAGCCCCAACGCGGTTGCGGCCGGCGACGCGCACCTCCTGCGCCGCTGCGCTGGGCAGCGCGCCGATATCGAGGGTTACGCTGAGCCCCGGCGCGACTGGGTCCGCTGTTTCAAGCGTGTCGATCCGCGTGAACGCGCCGGCCGTCCCGTCCTCCCGGTACTCGATCGCGAACTCCTGCGCGCCCTCCGGCGATACGACGGTCAGATTTGTATCTGCAATCGTCGGCAGCGGCGGGGTCGCGGGGACGGCGCTGTCAAACCGCGGCAGGCGACGCAGGACGTCCGCCAAGCGACGGCCATTCGCCCGCTGCTCGCCGGTCAGATAATGGCCGGCCGTATTGGACCCGAAGCCGCCGCTGACGAAGGCGGTGTTGGCGACCTCTAACGCCGTTTCCCGCTGAGCGTCCACGATGTCCGACAGCCCCGGCGTCGCCGCTGCGAAGCCCGGCACGACGGACAGCATCAGGAACGGGATCGTCGACCATCCAGCGTTCGCACGGATGCGCGTGATCCCGGCCGCAAGATCGGCCTTATAGGTCGCCTTGGCCGTCGCCGCGTTGGCCTCGCCCTGACACCAAAGGATCGCTTCGGGCTCGGCGTCCGGGAACGCCGCCGCGACCGCCGCGAGCGCGTCCTGCACGTCCTGAAAGCCGCCGCTCGCCGCCGCCGGGTCCCAATAGCTCCCCGTCCCTACGGCCGCGCCGACGAGCGCGCACTGAACGACGATGAAGCGTTCTCCAGGCCGCAACTCGCCGATGCGCGACAGGCAATAGGAGAAGGCCGGCGAATAGTACCGCGCCGGCGGGCCGAACGGGCTCGTGAAGCCCGGCCCCTCCATCCGCAGCACGCCCGACTGGCCCGGGCCGGACGCAGGCGACGGAAAGGCGAGGATCTGCGGATGGGGGACGTCTATCGTCTCGTCCGCCCCGCCGTCCGGCGAGCCGGAACCGACCATATTCGATTGCCCGGCGGCCAGGATGATGCGGTCGGCGAGGCTCCCCGCGCCGGCGGCTGCGGCGGAGGCCGCGGCGGCGGACGCCGAGAGCCCAGCGCTCACCGCAGCGGCGGACGCCGAAATGTCCGCGGCGCGCGCATCCGCGGCTTCCGCCGCTGCATTCGCCGCGCTATCCGCGGCCTTGGCGGCGTGATGCAGTGCGGAAAATGACGACGTGCCGGGGACAACGCTGTCTTCGGGGTTGGTGGCCCATTGCTGCGCAAGGTTGCGCGCCGCTTCCGCCGCCGTCTGCGCCGCCTGCGCATCGCCAACTGCGGTCGACGCGGCTGTCGCGCTCGCCGCGGCGTTCGTCTCGCTGTTGCCAGCGTTCGCTTCCGACGTGGCCGCCGCAGACGCCTCCGCCACCGCGTTCGCCGCCGACAGCGCCGCAGCGGACGCAGAGCTGGACGCCGCCGATGCGGACCCTGCGGCTGCGGTCGCGCTGCCCGCCGCCGCAGTCGCCTGCGTCGTCGCGTCCGTCACGGCCTGCGTCGCGGTGGACAGATCCAGCAGCCGGCGCACGTTCCCGGCCATCGTATCGGCGGGGATGTTCGTGCCGGTGTGCGCAATGAGGACGCTGTAAATGTCCTGCGTCGCCGGGTCCGTATAGATGTCGCCCGAAAAGTACGCCGTGCCGCTCACGAAGTCGCCGCGGTCGCTCCCCGTCTGCGTGAGGTTCACAAGGTCGCCGTTTGCATCCCAGCCCAGCGGCGAACCCGCGTTCGGCTCAGGCAAGACCACGCTCGCCGTCTGTGTGTTGACCGCGAGCAGCACGGCGCGTTCGGTTTGCTCTTGAAGCTGCTGTAAGCCTTGCGTCAGGCGATCAAGCGCGCGCTCGTTGGTTTCCGCCGGGAACCGCGCACCCTCGACAAATTCCGTCAACTGCGTGAGCGACAAGTCGCGAATGATCGTAAGCGTTTGGCCCGACGCCAGCGGGGTCGTGAGCGTGACCGACCCGCCGTTTGGGTCGCCGTTGCTGTCCGTCGTCGCTGCGACGGTGTAGTCGGCGCCTAAGACAAGCTTCGTCTCGTTCCCGTCCGCCCCAAGGCGGAAGACGCCAAGGTCTGCGGATGCGAAGAACGCGAACGTGACGGTGAACGTCGTGGATACGCCATCGCCGCTATACGGCCCGGAACGGCGGGCGTCGCTGCCTACGGTCATCGTTACCCCATAAAAAAAGCCGCCCGAAACCCGGACGGCGCTTGAAAAAGGCTACTCAGTAGCCATATCAGTGGTGTCGATACTGGCAATCAAGCCAGCGACAAGCGGGGAGGACGAAGATGGCTTTTCGCTTCGTCCTCTCGTTTAGAAGTGAAAAGCGGAGCTGGACCCTCCGCTTTTCGATAGGCTTCTAAATCGAGAGAGGTGGGGGCCAGGTAGGCCCTCACCGCTCCCCGAAGATAAGGGCGCGGCGATGACACCTCAAGAATTCCAAGACTGGCGCAAGGCGATGAACCTCACGCAAGAAGCCGCCGCCGAAGCCCTCGACCTGTCCCGCGCGACGATCAAGATGTACGAAGCCGGCAAGCGGCCGGGCAAAGACGCCCGCCCCGTCGCGATCCCCCGCACCGTCGCCCTCGCCTGCGCCGCGCTGGCCTGCGGCCTAGAGGAAAGCGATGCGGTCCCCCAGGATTGGCCCGAAATCGACTTCAGCGTGGACCACACCTCACATCGAGCGCTTCAGGCGTCGATCCTCGACAACCTCCATAAGCCCGACGCTGTGCGCTCGCTCGTGGAACGGTGGTTTGAGAGCGAGCGCGAGCTTCTACAGGCGTTGCTTGACGACGATAAGCGGCTCAGCATGCATCAGATGGTGTTGCTGCATCGGGCCGTTGGGGCCTGAGTGGCGACGCGCCGCCGGCTCCCTTGCCCCACCCCTAAGCCTGTGATTGCGTAGCCTCCTCAAAAGCGGGAGGTCGGCATGGTCGATTTCGGCGCGATAACCGGCGCGATCACGAGCCTGAACGCGATCGCGGAACTCGCGAAGAACATCCGAGAGACGAAGGACGAGAAGCTCGCGAGCGATAAGTTCGGCGAGCTAACGATGGCGCTGCTTGAAGCACTCAAATTCATCCGAGCTGCGGAGGATGAATATACTGCGCTTCGTCGCGAACTGGCCGACCTTAAGCAGCAAGTAGCAGAGATAGACACATTTGCTGCTGAGGCCGCGAACTATGAACTTACTGATGTTGAGCGAGGCGCGCTGGTCTACGCGCTCAAGGAAACAGCAACACCGATGCAACCACCGCATTGGCTCTGCGCATCCTGTTATCAGAAGTCCAAGAAAAGCATACTCCAGCGGGATTCGACGCCGATTAAAGATACGCGACAGATTTTTTACCGCTGCAACGAATGTGGGAGCAAAATATCTGTCGATCGCGCCAACTTCCCCGGCTCTGGGTACATTCCATGACATCCCTTCATTGAACTCCTCGTGAGCCGCCGGCATGCTCGCGCTCATCAACCTCGGCTCGGGCGTCCGACTGCGACGGCTTCATCGGTTTAGTGCGGTTTTAGGCGATAGGAGAGTTTGATGGACTTAGAGCTGTCGCTGATATTTGGCGTTTTTGTCGGTCTTGTCGCCGCGTGCATTATCCTTGAGCGCCGCATAAAGGCGCTCACCAATGAGGTGGAAGACATCAAGCGTCGCCTGCGTTAGCGACTTGGCCACGGCGCATGTCTTGCCGCCGCTCGATGTCCTCATTGCGGCGCGGGCGAAGAATAGCTCTGGTGGGCAGCGCGAAGGCTGCGCTTTAGTTCTTCTCTTTATCAGGCCCAAAGACGAAATCCACAACACCGCGGATCATCGCGCGGACCTCGTATTTCTCGCCTGTCACGATAATCCCCCCTATTATCGTAAATCCGACGATGACGGTGAATAGGTTCGCCCCGAACCCAAGTGCATCTAATGTAAACGCCACAGCAAAGAACACGCAGGCCACGTAAGCGACATACAGTAGCGCAACCAAAACAAAGCAAAGCGCCACCCGAAGCATATTCCAGTAAATGAGAAGCGCGTCCTTCAAAGCGCGTCCTTCCGGGCCATCTCTGCAGCCCATGCTTCGCGGAATTCTTCTAACTGACTGATGGCGTTGTCCTGTCTCACGCCATTATCGATGGTTGCGACCATCTCGCCAATCAAGGGGGAGCCCATCGCAAGCGCTTCGCGGGCTGCCCCAGAGTACGACCGCCGGATTTTGTCTAGCATCTTCGCCTTGCCGCCATCCGGGCCGTCCGTCTCACTTTCGTAGTCGCGGCTGAACTCGCCAAGCTCGCCCGTCACAAGCGCATTCATGGCGTCGAACATGCCAAGTCCGCCGTACTTCTCTAGCTTGATCTCGTTGCCCAGCATCCGATTAATCAAGTCTTTGACTTCCGGGTACCGCTTAAGATTGATCCGCGCGCCGTCGAACGAAAAGCTGTTCGACTGTTTCGACACAAACTTGTCGAGGCGCAGCATTTCCTCATCAATCGGACTGGGGTCTTCCCGCCGCGAATAAATCGGCGACATCATATCGTAAGCCCAGCCCAAGCCCGACCGGAAGTCGACCTCTCGCCCCCACAAGTCGCGGACGGGCGGCATATCTTCGGACATTCCCGGAATGCGCCGCTTGGCGCTTTCGATATAGCCATCGGCCGCGCGCAAGTAGGGGTCGCTAAAGCGCGCCGCCTCGTTCAGCGCGGACGGCACGAACGAGCCCGCAAAGCGTTCTAGGAAGCGCTCAGTTTCCCACTGATCTCCGGTCATCGCCGTCATGAACTCGACGCCGCCTGAGATAAACGTTTTATCCGAGAACGTGTTCCCGATAGCGCCGACGACAGCGGCCGAAATCTCGTCGATCGTCGGAAGGTCGTCATCGTCCCAATCCGCATACGTCACGAACTCCGCGGCGTTTGCCGCCAGCCCCATAACCATTCCGTAAGGGTCGAGGCGGTTGTACGCATACCATCGGTCGCCAAGCCGAACGCTGTTCGGTTGCCAGCCATTTCGGCGCATGGCCGCCATCTGGCGACGGTCGCTTGGCCCGGCCCCGGAGACATGCCCTTCCATCGCCTGTTCGGCGACGAACGCCATGAACATCGTTCCGAGCCCCATGCGCGCGAGCGCAAGGTCTGCGTCCGCACCGCCCTTCGCGATGTCGCGCCGCCACCCCTCAAACAACGGCGCGAGCGGTGTCCGCTCTAGCGTGTATTCCGCGATGTTCACTGGCGTCTTGATGAAGGGCAGGACAAAGCGACCCATCACGCCCATACGGTTGATGCTTTGCTGAAACGCCTTGCCGCGGACACCCAGCTCTTTCGTGAAAGTCGCCATCTCGGCTTGCTGTAACGCGATGATGCGTAAGTCTTCCGGCGGGTCTTCTATAAGCTCGATGAAGCGCTTTTGCCGATTGGCTTCGGCCAGCTTCCCGCCGCGCACTTCGTCCGCCACTTGCCGCGTTGCCCGCGCGCGAAGCTCCCCGCGGTAGTTCAGCGTTTTGAAAAACTCATCCGTCCCGGCCAAGGCGCGGCCGGGCAGTGAGTAGACGGACCCAATGGCGTCGATCGCACCACCGGCCGTGCGGCCTAGCATCGTGTTTTGACGTAGGCCGATTTTCGATAGCGCCGGGTCAAGGTATTCCGCCGACATCTTTTGCGTATACGGCGTATCGAGCTTCGACCCGGTCGCGCCGCCACTAACCTCGTCCAGAAAGTATCCGGTTTGCTGCGTCCGCATGGACCGCGCCGCAAAACGCGCCGCATCCTTAAACCCGCCGAGCATCCCGATAAGCTGGCTCATCGCTTCGCCATCGGCGACGCCGTCGCCCGTGCGGATTGCGCCAGCGGTCGCGCGCTCGTAAAGCTGCTGCGCCACCACGCCCGCGTTCGACGCAATGTTGACGATGTGCGTCTTCGGGCCGGAAAGCAGCCCCAGCATCCACGTCTCTTGAACGGCGTCCAGCGTCCGCATGAGTGCGCCACGCTCAACAATGTCGTCGATCCGACCCATATCGCCGCCCTCGAACAAGCCGGCGATTTCTTTCGCCATCCGCTCGTTGACGTCCCGGCCGCCGAAATTGTTCACCACGCCTTCGATGTGGCGCATTTGCTCGCGACTGCCGCCGGCTGGAATTCTCCACGATTGCAGCGCCCGCGCTGTCTCGCGCCGCGCCGCCATCACTTCGCGCTGCACTTCCGCGTGTACAGCGTACATCTTGCGGAATTTAAACAGGTTTTCTGCGGTCGGCTCGCGCGCTGCGGCTTGCGCGATCTCGCCCAATTTCTGCGCGCTGGATGTGTAAAGCGTCCGGGCCGCGAATGTTTCTTCCGCATTCATCGGCTGGCCTTGTCGGCGCTGCATAAGCGTTTGGAACGCATCTACGCTGCGGGACATCTGAACGGTTTCGGCGTTGGTCTGCACGCCCCGCGCGGCCTTTTCGATGTCGGGCGTGAAGTTGTCCGCCATCGTTTGCATGATGTCTTTGACATCATCAGCGCTGTCGATCCGCGCGAAGTTGATAGCAAAATCACCGTCTTCACGCTTTGCAGCCAACAGCCCGCGAGCCTGCGCCACATCGTTACCGTGCGCCGGCCGGCCAACACTTGGATCAAACGCCCGGTCGGTCAGTTCCATCGTTCCGTCAAGGTCGGCGAATGCATTGTCCGCCATGCCCGGCCGAAGCATTTCGTCCGTCGCCGCTTGCATGGACGTTCCGCCCTTGGCCGCCTTGGCGATAAGGACGCGCTTTGTTGCAGACAGAGCGCGCACGCCGCCTTCGGCCAATAGGCCAAAGCCCAGCCCTTCAAACGACTTCTTCAGTCGGGCTTCGAGTTGAGTATCGTCGTCGTCCCCAGCAAGGTATTCCGCGATCGGATTTTGCAGGTCGGGGTACTTCTGCACGAGGTCCGCCAGCCCATCCTCTTGAGGATCGAAGAAGCCGCCATCGGCGATCATACCCTGCGCGCCGAGCTTGGCGGCCTTGCCGATGCCCGTCGTCGCCTGAACGCCCTTCAGCGCCTTTCCCGCCACGCCAAAGCCGGCAAGGAACTGCGAGACGTCTCGAACTATGCCCCCGGCAACGCTGTCCGCCTCGTCTTGTCCAACAGCCTCCTGAACGGCTCCGGTGATGTCCTCGGGGTTTAGGCCGATGGTTTGGTCGTCCGGCACGAACGGAATGTCGAACGTCACGATGCCGTCGCCAAGGTTCGCAGACAGCCAATCGCCAGCTTCCGCTACAGCCTGCGCCGCCTCATCGAAACCGTCGACGATGCCGCCTAGCGCTTGTTCTGGCGCTTCGATCAGGCCCCGCCCTACGTCCAGCGCGACATCGCCGGCAATGTCCGCCGCTTCGCCGAAAATCTCGCCTGCGCGCTGCACGATGCCTTGATCTGCGCCCGCCTCTGCGGCCATAGCGCTCGCGCTCGCGAACAACATCTCATCTTCGCGACGCTGGCGCACGCCGACATAGCCCGCCATCAGGTCGACCTGCATATCGCCCTCAAAGATGGGCGTATCTTGCAGCGATACGACGGGCGGAAGCTTCGCCGTGACGCGCGACGCATCAGCCATTGGCGATAATCTCCTGCGCTTGGCGAAGCTGTTGAAGTCGGCGCATTTGCTCTATCGCGCCTGCCCGGCTGATCTCTCGATTGGCGACGCGCTGCACAAGTAAGGCCGCCTCTTGCTCCGCACTGCGCTCGCCCCGCCGAAACTGGCGAACAACATCCGACGCGCGGAGTTGCGCTTTCGCCGCCAGCGTCTCGCGCGCGAACGCCGCCAAATCGGCCCGCGGCGCATCCGGGTTTTCCGTCATAAACGCCCGTAATTCATCAAGCGCTTCGGCCTCGGATGACCGCAGCCATTCAGGTCGCGACAGGTCTGTGATAGGCGCTGCGACATCGTCCGCCGCCTCGATAAGCGCCGCGTCCGCGTCGTCGATTTCCCCACGCGCCAGCGCTTGCGTAACCGCGTCGCCCGACGCCCGCTCGCGAAGAAGGCGGGCCGCTATGGCAGGGTTGCGGCGACCCGCTGGGGCATTGGCGCTTGCGTTGGCCCGCGCAAAGGCGGGGCCGCTCAAGGCGTTTTGGTTTTCGCGCAGAAAGTCCGGTGTTAGGCGATTGGGCGAATACACTTCGGCTTCGACGCTCTGCTGGCGCTCCATGAACGCCGCGCCGTCCTCGGCGTCATGCGCTTCTAAAGTGTCTTCCGCCTCGAACCGCCGCCGACGCTGTTCCGCCCGTGCTAGGCGCGCCACGCTATCCGCGTACTTGCCAAGATGGTCCGCTTCGCCCGCCTCGTAGCTTTGCAGGTAGGCCGCCGGGTCTCGCCGGGCTGTCTTTTCCGCAATCGAACTCTCTGCAAATTGCTGTAGGTCGGCGCGCTGCTTTGCAGCGTCATCATCCCCGATAATCGCGCGCCGGGCCTCAATCGCGTCGACTGCGCCGGCAAAAAACAACTCCTGCTCGTCCGGGTCGTCGGCTTCGAGAAAGCCACGCCGCGCCTCATCAAGCGCCGTCGTTAGCGAGCCCCCAGCTTGCTTAACGCGGGCTGTCGTCGCCATTTTCAAGGCGCGCTGTTCGGTTGAGCCAAGGTTGAACTTTACAAAGTTCCCCACTTCCGCGGCGACGGTCGGGTCTTCTTCCTGTAAGCGCTGTTCCCACGATTGTCCGAACTCTCGCGCGCGGTCGACATAGGTATTCGGGTCGCCGTCCATCGTTCGCAGGTGATCGACCTCCGACCGCTTATACTCAAGGCGCAAATCCGCAATGCGCGCCTGCTTCTCAATTTGCTCCGCCGCGGCGGCTTCGCGTTGCAAGCTACCCCCGATGATGTCGGTCGCTTGCGACAAGCCTTGCACCGCGGCCGTGGCGACGCCGCCGCCAGCGTCTTCCGCGACGAACTCTTGCCGGCGTGCGCGCGCCTGCGAAAAATACCGTGGCAAGCTCATTTGCCGCTCCCAAAGATGCTGCTAAAGCCGCCGCCGCTTCCGCCAGCGGCTCCAAGCGCGCCGGTGACGCCGTTCATGACGCCGCTCGTGAGCGCGCTCTTGCCCTGCGCCCGGCGATTTTTCGCTTGCGTGCGAAGGTTGTTGCTTTCGATGGTCCCCTCACGGCCGCGCATCGCCTTATCCAACGCGGTCTCGCCGATCAGAAGGCTCTGCTGGTCAAGGTTTCCGCCGCTGTCGACTTTGCCGCCCCGGCCCGCGGCGCCCGCACGCAACGCGCCGACCCGCCGTTGGGCCTCACGGTCCATCTGCGCCTGATCGAACGCCGACCGCGCTTGCGCGTCTTCCGCCTGCGTATTCAGCGCCGCCGCGTCGGCCTTGGCTTGGCGGTTTTCCTGAATGCCGCCCATGACGCCCGACAAGAGCGACATGCCCCCCACCACGAGCGTAATCGGGTCGCACATTACCGTGATCCTGACTGTTCGATCGTGAGGCCCCGCACCGTCATTGGCAGGGCCGTCCGTTGGCGGATTTGGACCCGCCGGCTTAACGCGGTGCTGTTCTGCACCGGCCGGCGAATGGTCCCGCTGAACAGCGCGGGAACCACGTCCATATTGTCGTCGATCTCCCGCGCCGGGATGACTTCCAGTTTTTCGCCCTCGACGCCGAACTCCGCGCCGATGGTGTCTTGAAAGTCGACGCTAACCCGCGAAATCCGCCGGTTCGACGCCTTGCCGTCTTCACGGGCGCCATCGGTCGGTAGGTAGTAATTCAGCGACACGACTTCCGACGTGTAGAACAGGCCGCATTGAACCTCGAATGCGGGCGATTGCAGCGTAAAGCCGCCGCCCACCACCACCCGGTCCGGGTGCGTCGCGCCATCCACGACAACGCCGACCGTCTCGCCTTCCAGGTGATCCGCCCCGGCGACGTTCGTGAACTCCGCATAAACCTCATCGGCCGCGAAGCCTTGAAGCAAGGGCGGGACGTCCGTCACCAGAAGAACCTGCGCGCAGCCCGCCGCCTGGACCGTCTGCACGCTCACAATGCACCGCTGCAACGCTCCGCCGCGCGTGCGGGCGCGCAGCATGTAGCGCTCGCCCTTCGCCGCGAACAGGCTGGTCGACGCCGTGAGCGTCGCCGTCTCGCCCTGCACCCATGTCCCGCTTGCCTGCGTAAGCGTCAGCACGCCCGTAATGACATTCGCGAAACCAAGTTGGCTGTCGAGGTATGCGCCGCCGTCACGGTCCACCGTGGACGACGGGCGATAAGGATCTGCGAGGTGTTCGACGTAGCGCACCGTTTTGTTGTTGATCGTGCGCGCGACCGTCATCCAAACGTCGTCAATATCGCCGAACGGGCTTGGAATGATCGCGGTGCTTTCGACAACCGCGTTTTCGCCGTCTAGCCGGCCGCCGATGATATGCTGCGCCCAAGCGTTGACTTCCTGCGATTTCAAGATGGTCGCGCTCAACACCGACCCGTCTTGCGCCGGCATCCAGATGGTCGTTTCCGGGTCGTTCTGATAGCTCAACTCGACCATGCCGCGCTTCGCCAGATGCTCGGCGAACACTGCTTGGTCGGGCGTGGAATACCCGTCGACGCCAAAGTCGAACGTCGCGGCGCGCAACTGGCGCTGCGCCCGGTTAATGAAAAACACGTCCTGGTCGACGATGGCGGGGGGCCGCGTGTGGCACCCGACCTGCGACTGTCGCCGGGCTTCGATATTGCTCGACGAAAACCCGTTCGCTTGGTTCGGGGCCGCGACGGTCCAGACCCCGCCTTGCGTCCCGATCAACAGCGTATCGCGCGACGGGACAGACCACAGAATTGTGTTCACTCGGTCGCTATCAAGCGTGAAATCAAAGCTGTCGTCGTCAGCCGATCCGCCGGCGAAGTTGTCGAAATCGCCGACCCGGCTAAACCGCAGCTGTTGGCTCGCCGTATCCCGGCCGGCGAGGACAAGCCGCTGTTGATAGAACGTCACCGCCCGGTAGTTGCCGCTGGGGGCGGGCGTGGCGAATGTCCAGTTGGTGTTTGACGTCCGCGTGAGCGTCCGCAACGCGACTTCGGGGTGGACCAGATAGAGCGTATCCGCCGTCTGCGTCCATGCGATGTCTTCGATCTGCGCCGTCGTGTACGGGCTCACAAACTCGTATTCGACATCGCTTAGGGTGACGACGCCCCGCGCCCGATACACCCGGACGTACAGGTCGCCGAACTCCAAAACATAAGCGTCTTCGCGGCCGAAGTTGAACGGGATCAACCGCACCCGCCCGTTGTTCTTGGTGCCGTTCACATACAGCGTCGGCGGACGGCGCACGACAGGCCCCTGCGCGTAGGGCAGCATGTTCAACAGCCGCGACGCGCTGATGCCGTACTTGCCGACGTCGTCCCGTTGGTACAGGCGCGGGGACATCTCCCCGCCGGTAAACGACGTTTGGCTGTAGACCGCCATCAACTGGACCCGAAGAACTGACGGCCGTAGATGTCGCCGTCCCGGTCATGCGCATCGAGCCATGTGGAGTTATCCAGACGCGGCGGCGTGCCTTCGCGCGCGTCCGCGGCCTTCGCTTCGGCCAACACCCGGCGGAAGGCTTGGTCGATCCGCTGGGCTTTGGTCGTGCTGTCCGTCAGGCTTTCGGCGGTGTCAGACGCAAGGTAAAGCTCAAGCGCGCGCTGGAATAGCGGCGGATACAAGGTCGTGTCTGCGACCCGCACAAGCGCGAGGATCGACAACGGCGTGTCCGCGTCCGACAGCAGCTTGCGGCCTTCGACCTGATAGGTGTCTTCCGGCGTGCGGGCGTAGATGCCATTGAAGCCGTCCGCGCGCAGGCTGACGACCCGCAGCACGTCGGTCGGCAGGGTGAATTGCCGCGAATAGCCAAAGGCCGGCGGCGTCGCGTCTTCCGGCAGTTGCAAGCGCCGGATGGCGAAATTCCATGTATGGAGCGAGATGAGCTGATCGCGGGCGATGGGATAGCGGCGGCCCATTAGGCCGGGGATGCTGCCCGGATCGCTCAGCGCCAGGATGGGCGATTGCCCAAGCGCGTCGAGAGCGCCGTTGATGATGTCGATTTCTGACATAACGCCCCCGCTGTTTCAGGAAGTGCGGGGCGACTTGATATAGCCGCCCCGCTATCGGTTACGGACCGACGAAGTAGAGCGTCACAACAACCGTTCCGGTCGCTGGCAGACCAGCTGTCGCGACCGTCAGCAGGAGGTCATCGCCGCCTTCGACCGGCGTTGCGCCAACCGCAGCCGCCGCCCCGAAATTGGTCGGGACGTTGGTCGTGGTGAACGTGCCGGCCGCCCGGAACAGCGCCGGGGTCGCGCGGGTGCCGATAGAGACGGTCGACGTCCCCAGCGAAACGGTCGTCACGATTTGACCGAACAAGAACGAACGGTCGACGGGCAGCTGCCCCAGAACGTGCGTATCGCCCGACGCGTTGGTCTGCGCGGCGAGGTCGATCGTGGCCTTAACCACGTAAACCTTGCCGTTGCTTTCGCGAGCCGACGCCCGGACGGCGGACGTCGCTTGCGACTTGTCGAGGAAACGAGCCTCGCGTGCGAAGAATTCAGCCATTGTTCAATTCTCCCCTTACGCGCCCGGCGATGCAGACGCATCGCAGACCATGTAACCGACATGAGTTTCGAGCATCCGCG